>JAEWCI010000098.1 GCA_023390705.1 Pseudomonadota bacterium | reverse complement strand
GCTGCGTACCGGGCAGTAGGGAATTTCCCGGCGCCCTACAGCGGATTGCGTTCAGAACTGAACGCCAATCCGCTCCGACCGCGTATCCAGGCGGCCCGCACCCTGCTACCACATCCGCAAAGGGAGGACAGGCGCATGCGAGAAGACACCCTGGACATTGTCACCCGCGACGGCGCGATGGAAAGCTTCATCGTCCGGCCGGAACGCGGCGGCCCGCATCCGGCCGTGCTGATGCTGATGGATGCCCCCGGCATCCGCGAGGAATTGCGCGACATGGCGCGCCGCCTGGCCAGCATCGGCTTCTACGTGGTGCTGCCCAACCTCTATTACCGCGCCGGGCGCGACACCCTCTTCGGCCCCGGCGTGATGACCCAGGGCGACCCCGAGCGCGACCGCATGCGCGCCATCCGCACGAAGATGACCATCCCGCCGGTGATGCGGGACGTGGCCGACATGCTCGGCTTCCTCGACACCCAGCCGGAGGTGAAGCCCGGCCCGGTCGGCGTCCATGGCTATTGCATGAGCGGCCCCTATGCCCTGGCCGCCGCCGCCCGCTTTCCCGGGCGCATCGCCGCCGCCGCCTCCTTCTACGGCACCTGGCTGGTCAGCGATGCCGAGGAAAGCCCGCACCTCAACCTGGGCAAGGCCAGGGGCGAGCTCTACATCGCCTGCGCCGAGCATGACGAGCTGGCGCCCCTGCCGATGGTGGAGGAACTGCGCGGCCATTTCGAGCGCTCCGGCGCGGCGGGGGAGCTGGAGATGTACCCGCAGGTGCATCACGGCTTCGCCTTCCCGCAGCGTTGGTGCTTCGACAAGCCGGCGGCGGAACGCCACTGGGAACGTCTGATCGCCCTCTACCGCCGCCGGCTCTGAGACGGGCCGGCCCCAAACCCGCAAGGATTTCCCTGATGAGCGATACGAAGATCGGCACCGGCGAAATCGCCGCCAGCGGCCATCACGTCACGGTCCACTACACCGGCTGGCTGTTCGACGCCGCCGCCCCCGGGAACAAGGGCCGGAAATTCGACAGTTCGCGCGACCGCGGCGAGCCCTTCCGCTTCCACCTCGGCGCCGGCCAGGTGATCGAGGGCTGGGACCGGGGCGTGGCCGGCATGCGGGTGGGCGGCCAGCGTACCCTGACCATCCCGCCGGAACTGGGCTACGGCGCCTATGGCGCGCCCGGCGTCATCCCGCCCAATGCCACGCTGCTCTTCGAGGTCGAATTGCTGGCGGTGGATTGAACCCGCCCGGCAGGAACCCGGGGCGACAGGCAGGCTTGGCTGTCATCGTGACAGCCGGGGTATGCCGTGAGCGAGATCAGCTTCCCGCCTGATGGCGGCGACGGGCAGCCGGGCCTGCGCCGCAGTATCGGGCCGTTCCAGCTCTTCGCCTATACGCTCGGCGGCATGCTGGGGGCCGGCATCTATGGTCTTGTCGGGCGTGCCGCCGGGCAACTCGGCGCGGCGGTCTGGCTGGGCTTCGCGGTGGCCATGGTGGCGGCGCTGCTGACCGGGCTTTCCTATGCCTCGCTCGGCTCGCGCTATCCACGCGCCGGTGGCGCCGCCTATGTGGTGCAGCGCGGCTTCCACCGGCCGCTGCTGACCTGGGTGGTTGGCCTGGCGGTCATGGCTTCCGGCCTTACCTCCGTTGCGACGCAGTCCCGGGTGGTGGCGGAGAACCTGCTGCGCCTGGTGGAACTGCCGGGCCTGCCGCCGGTGCTGATCTCGCTGGGCTTCCTGCTGCTGGTCGCCGCGCTGGTGCTGCGCGGCATCCGGGAGAGCATGTGGGCGAATGTCGTCTGCACGCTGGTGGAGGCTTCCGGGCTGATACTGGTGATCGCGGTCGGGCTTGCCTGGTGGGGCAGCGCCGATCTGTGGGAGACGCCGGACCCCGAGGGCATCACCGCCACCCTGCTGCTGCAGGGCGCCATCCTGACCTTCTTCGCCTTCATCGGCTTCGAGGACACGCTGAACGTCGCCGAGGAATGCCACGACCCGCACCGCACGGTGCCGCTTGGCATCGTCTCGGCCATGCTGGTCGCCACGGTACTGTACATGGCGGTGGCGATCACCGCGGTTTCGGTGGTGCCCTGGCGGGAACTGGCGGTGGCACCCGGACCGCTGGCCGAGGTGATGGCCCGCGCCGCGCCCTGGCTGCCCGGCTGGGTCTATGTCGCGGTCACCGTCTTCGCCGTGGCGAATACGGCGCTGCTGAATTACGTGACGGCCTCGCGCCTCACCTACGGCATGGCACGGCAGGGACTGCTGCCGGCGGCGCTCGGCCGGGTGCATCCCGTGACGCGCACGCCGCATGTCGCCATCCTGGCGCTGTTCCTGGTTGTAGTGGCGCTGATGCTGGCTGGCGACATCACCCAACTGGCCTCCGCCACCGTGCTGCTGCTGCTGGCGGTCTTTACCTGCGTGAACCTCGCCCTGTTGGTGCTGCAGCGCCGCCCCACGGAGAAGCCCGGCAGCTTCGAGATTCCCGCGGCGGTGCCGATGTTCGGGGCGTTGGTCTGTGCTGCCCTGCTGGTGAACCGTGTGCTGACCGGCGACTGGCAGGCCCCGGCGCTGGCGGCGGCCCTGCTGGTCGTCATCTTGTTGCTCTACCTGGCAATCCGTCCGCGCACGCTGGCGGCGGAAGCCTGACCGGCGGCCCGCCCGTCAGGCGGGGAACTGCCGTGGCACCACCGGCCGGGGTGGCGCCTCCCGTTGCGGTGCCTTGGCGGCGGGCTCCCCTCCTGCCGTGCTCGGCATTGTCCGGTCCGGCCCCATCGCCGCATAGCCATGGCCACGGAAGGTGCGGATGATCCCCGCCGCGCCACAGGCGGCAAGCTTGCGCCGGAGCTTGCAGACAAGGACGTCCAGGATGCGTGGTCCCGGGCATTCCTCCCCGGCATAGAGAAGGTGCAGGAAATATTCCTTGGTCAGCGCCATGCCGCGGTGCCGCAGCAGTATCTCCAGCGCGTCGAATTCACGCGGCGTCAGCGCCACCGGCCGCCCGTCCACCCTTGCCGAACGCCGGTTCCGGTCCAGCGCGATGCCGGCGCAGACAAGCCCGGTGCCGGTATCGGCCAGGCGCTGCCGCTGCGCCGCACGAAGCCTGGGCGCCAGGATCGCGGCGGGGACCGGATGGCGCAGGACCGCGTCGGCGCCCAGCATCAGCAATGCCCTTTCCGCGGCCGCCGAAGGATTGCCGGCCAGCACCAGCACCGGCGCGGGCAGGCCGCGCCGGCCGAGGTCGCGCAGCACCCCCCGGATCGTCCGGCCGGCATCCGGTGCCTGGAGCAGCACGGCATCATAGGGGCCGTGCTGCTCAGCCTTCGCGCCTGTCCCGGCAAGAGGTTCCACGATGTCGCAATGGATGCCCCACCTCGCCAATTCGGCCGGCACCTTGGTCTCGAAGGCCGGGGCATGGCCGTAGAGGATACGCATGCGGTTGCTCCGCCTGGCCGCGATAGGGCGGACTGCGCCTGTCAGCGCATTGCAATATCGTATATAAATACAAGATATAGTGGTGAATTGCAATCAATAGTTGAGATTGCTGCCCAGGACCATCCGGCCATGCTGGCATGGGTCTTGCGCAACCTGCCGCATGGCAAACCTGCTGTTTTCCCTGCGCCGCCTTGTCGCCTGCCTGTCCGCCCTGTTCCTGCCCCTGGCAACGGCCAATGCCGGAGCGAACGAGCTTTGCCGCGCCGCCATTGCCGTGGCCGAACGGGAATTGGCCATCCCGGCCCGCCTGCTGAGTGCCATCGGCCGCGTTGAGTCCGGCCGCCGTGATCCCGAATCCGGCGCCTTCGCCCCCTGGCCCTGGACGATCAATGTGGAGGGGCAGGGCAGTTTCTTCCCCTCGAAGGAGGCAGCGATTGCCGCCGTGCGGGCAGCCCAGGCCCGCGGCGCGCGTTCCATTGATGTCGGCTGCATGCAGGTGAACCTGCGTCATCACCCGAACGCCTTCGCCAGCCTTGAAGCCGCCTTCGACCCGCTGACCAATGCCCGCTACGCCGCCCGCTTCCTGGACGAGTTGCAGCAGGCACGCGGCGGCGACTGGCAGCGCGCGGTCGGGGCGTACCATTCAGGCACGCCGGAATTCGCCGAGCCCTACCGCGCCCGGGTGCTGGCCGCCTGGACCGAGGAGCAGCGCAACCCCGCCGCGCCGGCGGCCTCCACGGCGCTGGCCGCTACGGCGCCACGCCCGGGCAGCCTGCTTTCCAACGC
>JAEWCI010000020.1 GCA_023390705.1 Pseudomonadota bacterium | reverse complement strand
ATCATGGCCCGGCCCTCGCCCGTGCCGACGGCGGCAAGCGCCGCCTCGGCGCCGGCTGTGCGGCGCAGCTCGATGGTCCGCCGCAGGTGGTCCAGCCTCGTGCGCGCGAGGTTGCCGATGGCGCCCAGGCGGCGACGGCGGTCGGCATCGGTCGCCAGCGTGGCTTCCGCGGCGGAGAGGTCGTTCCCGAATTCCCGCAGCGCCTGGTGATAGGGTTCGAGATAGATCTCGTCGCCGGTCAGCAGATAGCCGCGGCCACCCGTTTCGGCGTCCTTGACCGTGGAAAGCAGTGTCTCGATCCGCAGCAGCCCCTCGGCGGCGCGGTTCCCGCTGGCCCCGATGGTGGCGACGGTGGCCAGGTTGATGGCGAGCGCGGCGATGGCCCCCGCGAGAAGGGCCACGGCTCCCAGGACCAGCAGCGGGAAACGCAGGGGCTTCATGGCGTGCAACCAGCCCGGCGGACGTCCTGGACCGATGGAGGGCGGCGTCCGCGCGGGGCCTTGTCAGTGCCGGCAATTCCCCGCGCCGAAGGCGGCCAGCGCCTTGCGGTCGCGGATCTCGATGCCCGACTTCGTGGCGGCGATCGTGCCGTCGCGGCAGAGCTGGGCCATGCTGCGGGAAACCGTCTCGATGGTGAGGCCGAGATGGTCGGCGATGTCGGCGCGGGTCATCGGCAACTCCACCGCCCCATCGCCACGGCCCGGTGCGCGCCTGGCCATTTCCAGCAGGAAGGCGGCGATGCGCTCGCCCGCCGACTTGCGGCCGAGCAGAAACATCTTCTCATGCGCCCGCCGCAGGCTCTCCACGGTGAGTTCGCGCAGCCAGCGCGCCAAGCCGCCATGCTGATCGGCCAGGGCCTCGACAGCCCGCCGGGGATAGCGCACGACGACCGCCTCGGTCAGCGCCTCGGCCGTGAGGTGGTGCATGCCGAGGGAGTCGAAGCCGAAGAAATCGCCGGGCAGGAGGAATTCGGCGATCTGCCGCCGGCCCTCGTCATCGAGGCCGACGGTCCGGACGCAGCCGGCCACGACGCGGTAGCAGAACTCCGCCGGGTCGCCCGCGCCGTAGAATTCGTGCCCGCGCCGGGCCGACAGGCTCCGCCCGAACTGCTCCAGCACATCGAGGCCAGCCTTCTGCGGGGCACGTGCCTCCACCGCGGCCGCCGAGTCCCGGCCAGGAGAGGGGAGATAGGGAAGCGGCCGTGCCGTCCGGGTCTGCACCTGCATCATCGCGTAAGCCTCTCCTCGCCCTGCCATTGCGTCTCGGCCAGTGATCTACCGGGGCGGGGAAGGCCGCGAAATTCGGAGTTATCCGTAAGGGGTACTACGTAGGCCGGCGCCTGCGGGCGGGCTGCGTCCGGAACCGGACGCCAATCCGCCGCAGGCCATTGCCGTCTGGCAACTTCACGCTCCCAGGCCTTCACCCCCCTTCGCGATCCGTTCCGGCCGGCCCTGCCGGGGAGGTCTGGACCCTAGTCCGGCGGTCGGGTATTCGCCTGTAGCAACCGGGGTTCCGCTCCTCCCGAGCGACACCGCGATCGAGGGCCTTTGTTCCGATGACCGACGATGCGGCCGCCGTCCATGTGATCGACGACGACGAAGCGGTCCGCCACTCCCTGGCTTTCCTGTTCGAATCCGCCGGGCTTCCGGTTCGCATCTATGAATCCGCCCTGGCCTTCCTGGCCACCGCGGGAGAGCTGCGGGCCGGCTGCATCCTCACCGATGTGCGCATGCCAGAACTCGATGGCTTGGGCCTGCAACAGAAGCTGCACGAAAGGGGCGTCCGCCTGCCGGTCATCGTCATGACCGGGCACGGGGACGTGCCGATCGCGGTCCAGGCGCTGAAGGCGGGCGCCATCGACTTCATCGAGAAGCCCTTCGATGACGAGGCCCTGCTCGCCACGGTGCGCTCCGCCCTCGAAGCCAGCCACCGGATACGCGAACGCGAGGCGGAAACCGCGGACATCTCCGCCAGGCTGGCCAGCCTGACGCCGCGCGAAAGGCAGGTGCTGGACCGGCTGGTGGCAGGCCAGCCGAACAAGACGATCGCCTACGATCTCGGCGCCAGCCCGCGGACGGTGGAGGTGCACCGCGCCCGGGTCATGGAGAAGATGGGTGCCCGCAGCCTCTCGGAACTCGTCAGGATGGCGCTGAGCGTCGAGGGTGCCGCCGGAGGGTCTCCGGGGGAGACGGATACGTCTTCCTCCCGCTGATCCAGGTCAAGGCACGGCGCGGCGCGGCGGCGTAGGAAAGGGCGACCAACCGACGCCCACCAGGCATGATGCCTGCATCCGGGCTGGCTGGCCGGAGCGCCAGGACATGGACCATCATACCCACCGCGTGATTGCCGTTGTTGACGACGACCCTGGCGTGCGCGACTCCCTTCGCTTCCTGCTGGAAACCTCCGGCCATACCGTCGAGGCCTATGATTCGGGCATCCGCTTCCTTGAGGAGGCCGATCCGGCGCGCCTGGCCTGCCTGGTGCTCGACCAGCACATGCCGCAGATGAGCGGGCTGGATCTCCTCGCCCGGCTGCGCCTCCGCGGGGTGGATGCCCCCGCCCTGCTGGTGACGAGCACACCCGATTCCGCCACTGCCAGGCGCGCCACGGAACTGGGCGTCCTCGCGGTGATCGAGAAGCCGCTCTCCCAGGACGAGTTGCTGACCCGGATAGAAACCGTCATGAACTGAAGGGGCCTGGCCGCTCCGGTATCCGGTATAGGTTCTTTAACGGAATGATCGACCCGCCATGGATGAAAACCGGGCGCGGCCTTCAACCCGGCGGCGCCGCTTTCTGCCTAGCCGGTTCCGCCTTCCTCCTCAGGCACGAAGGCCGGGAGCGTGAAGCGGAAGATGGTGCCGCCCTCCGGGTTCGGCTCCGTCCAGATCCGCCCGCCATGGCTCTCCACGATGGTCCGGCAGATCGAGAGGCCGATGCCCATGCCCTCGCGCTTCGTCGTCAGGAAAGGCTCGAACAGCCGTGCCGCGACCACCGGCGCAAGACCAGGGCCGGTATCGGCGACACTGAACATGACAGCCCCGTCCTCGGGCGTGGCCGCGACGGTGAGTTCGCGCCGCTCCGCCTCGGCCATCGCCTCGATCGCGTTGCGGATCAGGTTCAGCAGCACCTGCTGCACCTGGACCTTGTCCACCAGCACGCGCGGCGCCTGCCGGTCGAGTTCCAGCCGGACCTTCACGCCCTGCTGCTTGACGCCGACGAGGGCAAGGGCGCTTGCCTCCTCGGCGAGCCGGACCGGGCTCTCGGGCCGCCTCTCGGTTTCCCCCCGGGCAACGAAGTCGCGCAGCCGGCGGATGATCTGGCCGCTGCGCAGGGTCTGCTCGGCGGCCAGCGAGACGGCCTGGCGGATGCGCGCCAGGTCCGGCGCGCCGCCGGCCGCCGCCGTGTCCAGCATCCGCTGGCAGGCCCGCAGGTAATTCGTCGTCGCGGTGAGCGGCTGGTTCAGCTCGTGCGCCAGGGTGGCGGCCATCTCACCCATCGCGCTCAGGCGGGAGACATGGAGCAGTTCGGACTGCAACTCCTGCAGCCGCGTCTCCACCTCCTGGCGTTCGGTCACGTCGCGCACGAAGCCGGTGAACAGGCGGCGCCCGCCGCTGTTCACCTCGCCGACCGCCAGCTCCATCGGGAAGGTGCTCCCGTCCCGCCGCTGGCCGACCACGAGCCGGCCGATGCCGATGATCCGCCGCTCGCCGGTGCGGAGATAGCGTTCGAGATAGCCGTCATGCGCCTCGCGGTAGGGGGAGGGCATCAGCAGGCTGACGTTGCGGCCGCACATCTCCGCCGCCGTGAAGCCGAACAGGCGTTCGGCCGCGGCGCTGAAGGACTGCACGATGCCGCGCTCGTCAATGAAGATCATGGCGTCCGGCACGGTGTCGAGAATGGAGCGGAGCAGCGCCTCGCGCTCCTCGACCTCGGCCTGGGCGCGCCTTGCTTCGGTGATTTCCGTGTGCAGGACGGCGGTGGCCTCCGACCCGCCCATCGCCTGCGGAAGCACCAGGATCCGCCACCAGCGCTGCCGGCCTTCGGCGGCGCTCACGTAATCCATCTCGAAGATGCTGCGCCGGCGCACCAGGACGGCGCGCACGCCCTCCGCCAGGACGCGCATGGCATCGGGGTCCGCCCCCGCTGTCCGCTCGCACGCGGCCGGGTAGTCCGCGCCCGGACCGGCCTGGCCGCCCGCGAAGCCCGCGCTTCCCGCGGGGTGTAGCCAGGGCTCGTTCGCGACCAGCACCGTGCCGGCCCGGTTCAGCAGGGCAGCCGGCGTCGGCAGGGCATGAAGGAGCGGCAGTTGCAATCCCTCCTCGACGACGGCGATGACAGCACCCGCAAGGGGCCCTTCGGCAGCGAGGCCGCCGGGCAGGACCAGCACGCGCCGATGCCGGGTCCCGCAGGGCATGGCGAGCGTCCCGCTCATCGGCCGTCCCGTCTCCAGGGCCTGCCGGATGACCGGCAGCAGGGCATCCTGCCCGGACCGCCCGAGAGCCTCCGTGAAGGACCTGCCGCGGTCATCCGGGCCCAGACCGAAGATGTTGGCTGCTTCAGGGGTGAAGTGGCGGATCGCACCCTGCTGGTCGAGGACGGCGATCGGAACGGATGGCACTTCCGGTGAATCCCGGCCATCCGGCTGCTGCGGAGGAAACATTGCTCATATCTCGCCCCGCGGGGTGCCCATCTCAAGAAAGATTCGCACGCCGGGCGCAGCTGACGCGGAACGACCGAGTCCGCGTCACCCATTCGCGATATTGGGCCTGGGCGAACCATGGAATTGACGCGCCGCAACATGCGGGGTGCGGCAGCAGTCCAATCTGCGCCGGACGCAAACGGTCCCTTCCGGAAGGCGGCAGGCCCAGGCCTGGCGGCGCACCGGGGGAGCAGCACCGAAAGGTTATGCCAGCATGAAGATGCCCATGCCCGCCGGAAACCCGCCCCTCTTCCGCCAGGGGATCGCCAAAAGCACCAGTGGTGGCCACCCGCGCCGGAGCTTCCGTGGGATTGCCTGCCGCCTCGGGGCTTACGCGCTGGCGATCGCGGCCCTGTCCGGGCAGGGTGGCACCGGAACCGCCCAGGCCGCCCGCCCGCCCTTCACGGCCGAGCCGCCGCTCTGGGGCGCCGTCTATGCCTCCCGCACCACGGCCGGCTTCGCCCTGACCGTCGGCCGCCCGAACCGCGAGGCGGCACGCCGGGAGGCCGAGCGCGAATGCCGCCGCAGCAGCAGCGGGTGCCGCCTGCTCGCGGAATTCGCCGAACGCTGCACCGCCGTGGCGCAGGGCCTGCAGCAGCGGCGGCCAGCGCGCCGGAGCCGGACGCGGGAGGAACTCTACGTCGTCTCCGTGGCCGCCGGCGCCGGGCGGAGCGAGGCGGAAGCGGAGGCAGCGGCGATCGATGCCTGCGCCAGCGATGGCTCCGCACGGACCTGTCTCATTTCCGCCTCCGCCTGCGGCACCCGCAAAGGGGCCCTGTAGAGGCCCCGGCCTGGCTGTCCCGGCAGGGTCATACCGGCGCGGCGTTGTTGTGGTGGAAAAAAGCCCCCGCAGGGCCCCG
>JAEWCI010000017.1 GCA_023390705.1 Pseudomonadota bacterium | reverse complement strand
GGAAACGCCTGCGTCGGCATTGGAGGCGCTGCGGATGCGCCAGCCCTGTTCCGGGAAGGCGGCGCGCAGTGCGGCGATGAAGCCCTCGGCCGAGGTGCCGGGCGGCAGCAGGATGCGGAGGTCGCGCTGCACCAGGCTGCCGGGCTGGATCAGGCGCGTCTCGGCCAGGGTCCCGACGGTGATGAGCGCACGCGGGCCGAACAGGGTGGGGGTGGCGACCCTGTCCGGCTCCTCCGCCACCAGGGCGACGAAGCGCAGGCTGGCCTCGCCCAGCCGCACCGTCTCCCCCAGCCGCAGGCCGAGTTGCTCGGCCAGCAGGGGCTCCAGCGCCACCTGTCCGGGGCCGAGGGCGACCGGCGGATCGAGGCGCAGGGTGCCGACCATGGGGTAGGCGGCATCCACCGCCTTCAACTGCACCAGGGTCCGCTCCCCGGTAGCGTTCACCAGCATGGTGCGGAGCGTCACCACATCGGAAAGCCGCGTCGCCCGTTCGGCCAGCCAGGCGCGCAAGGGGGCCGGGACTTCCTGCGTGCCGGCGCGGATCTCGACATCGCCGCCGAGCAGCCGGGCGCCATCGGCCCGCAGCCCTTCCTGCACCGCCGCCCGCAAGGTGCCGACCGCGGCGATGGCGGCGACGCCCAGGGCAAGGCAGGCCAGCACGAGGCGCAGGGCGCGGAAGCCGCCGCGCAGCTCCCGCCGCGCGAGGCGGAGGGCGAGACCAAGCCTCATATCAGCCTCGCCGGCTTCGGCATCATTCGGTTGCTCATCCGCACCATGCTGGTTCCACTTGTTCTTCCCTAGGTAAGCTTCGTCCCGCGCTGTTCGCTGTCGGGCCTCAGTCCTTCCAGCACTTCCGCACGAGCCCTCTCAAAAAGATCGCAATTTTCGAAATTTCATGTTGCAAGGCCGCAATATATGTGATTACAAATTTAGAACAACAACACTGGAGAAACGGTCCATGAGATTCCTGGCGCTTGCCTTGATTACCCTGCTGCCTGCCTGCGCGACCATCGTTGAAGGCACCACCGACAACGTCACCGTCACGACAACCCCAGCCGCAGCGACCTGCACGCTCGATCGCAATGGCCAGCGTGTCGGCGCGGTGCCTACCACACCGGGCAGCGTGCGCGTCGATAAGAGCCATCACGCCATTCTAGTCACCTGCGACCGCGAAGGGTACCAGACGGCGACCACCACGGTGACTTCGAGCTTCACCGGCACCACCGTCGGCAATGTCATCGCCGGTGGCCTGATCGGCATCGTCGTGGACATGGCATCCGGTGCGAATTCCCAATATCCGGCTGAAGTCCGGCTGACGCTCGCCGAGAACCCACGACCGGCCGAGGCGCCTGCCCCGGTGGCAATGGAGCCGGTCGATACCACACCGATCCGGCCGGTGAGCTATCAAAGACGGCGCTGACAAAGGCGAAGCACGGCCAAGGCGCTCTGCCAAGGATGCGGGCGCGTCAGCGGCGCCGCAAGCGTCCGGGTTGACCCGCCCGTCAGCATATTCCTGTACCCAGGTCGTCCGCCACCACCAGCCCATCCTCCATATGCACCACCCTGCCGCAGCGGGCGGCCAGGGTGGGGTCGTGGGTGACCAGCAGCAGGGTGGTGCCCAGTCGGTCCCGCAGGCCGAAGAGCAAGGCCATCACCGCCTCGCCGGTGGCGCGGTCCAGGTTGCCGGTGGGCTCGTCGGCCAGCAGCAGGCGCGGCTCCGCCACCACGGCGCGGGCCAGCGCCACGCGTTGCTGCTCCCCGCCCGAAAGCTGGCCGGGGTAGTGGCCCAGGCGGTGGCCGAGGCCGACCTCGCGCAGCGCCGCCTCGGCGCGGGCGAAGGCATCCCGCCGGCCGGCGAATTCCAGCGGCACGGCGACATTCTCCAGCGCCGTCATGGTCGGGATCAGGTGGAAGGCCTGGAACACGATGCCGACATGGTCGCGGCGGAAGCGGGCCAGGGCGTCCTCGTCCAGCGTCGCCAGGGCCTGCCCGGCCACCAGCAACTCGCCGCCGCTCGGCCGTTCCAGCCCGGCGAGCAGCATCAGCAGCGAGGTCTTGCCGGAACCCGAGGGGCCGACCAGCCCCACCGCCTCCCCGGGATGCAGCACCAGGTCGAGGCCACGGAGGATGTTGACCTCGCCCCCCGCTCCCGCCACCTTGAATCGCAGCCCCCGGGCGACGATCAACGGGTCTTCGGTCTGTGTTTCAGGCAAGGGGCGGGAGTGGCTGGTGATGTCGTCCATGGGGCCCAGGCGGTTTCCGGATGCCAGCCGATATGGGCGGCGCGCCCTGGCCGGGAAGGCTGTTTCAGGTATCGGAGTGTTTCTGGCGGTCCGCGCCGCGGCGCAAGGGGCATCCGCCGAGGCTGGCCGGCCGTTGCGGCTGCTGGCGCTGGGGGACAGCCTGACCGCGGGCTTCGGCCTGCCGCACAACCAGGGCTTCGTCTTTCGCCTGCAGGCGGCGCTCGCGGAAAATGGCCGCACCGTGCGGGTGCTGGATGCCGGCGTCTCCGGCGACACCACCGCCGGCGGCCTGGCGCGGCTGGACTGGGCCCTGGCCGAGAACCCGCAGGCCGCCATCGTCGAACTCGGCGGCAATGACGGGCTGAGGGGCATCCCGCCACGGGAGACCGCGGCCAACCTCGCCGCCATCCTGGACAGGCTGGCGGCGCGCAACATCCCCACCCTGCTGGCCGGCATGCTGGCGCCACCGAATCTGGGCGCCGACTACGCGCGGGAATTCGCCGAGGTGTTCTCAACCCTGGCGCGGACTCGGCCGGAGGTGATCTTCTACCCATTCTTCCTGGAAGGGGTGGCGGCCGATCCTGCGCTCAACCAGACGGACGGCGTCCACCCGAATGCCAGGGGCGTGGAGGAGATCGTCCGCCGCATCCTGCCCGCGGTCGAGGCGCTGCTGGACCGCGTGCCCGGAGGTTGAGCCGCCCGGTCGGCAAAGGGCCGCAAGGCCCGGAGCCGTGAACCGGCCGGCAAGGATACAAGCCGCCCGACCAGCGGAGAGCCGCACGGCCCGAAGCCGTGAAGCGGCTGCCAAGACACGAGGGAGTTCGCCGCCGATGATCCGCCTCTTCGTCGCCCTGGCCCTGCCCGCCGAGTTGAAGGCGCAGCTTGCCACGCTGGGCGGCGGCATCCCCGGCGCCCGCTGGGTGCCGCCGGCAAACTATCACCTCACCCTCCGCTTCATCGGCGAGGTGGAGAATTGGCGGGCGCAGGAGGTGGACGACGCGCTGGCCAGCATCCGCGCCAAACCCTTCGAGCTTCTGCTGCGCGGCGTCGGCACCTTCGAGAAGGGCGGGCGGATCAGCGCCCTGTGGGTGGGGGCGGAACGATCGGAGCCGCTGAGCTTCCTGCAGGGCAAGATAGAGACGGCGCTGCAGCGCATCGGGCTGGAGCCGGAGCGCAAGCGCTTCTCCCCGCATGTCACCCTGGCGCGGACGGACCGGGCGCCGCCCGAGAAGCTGGTGGCCTTCGTGCAGTCGCACAACCTGTTCCGCGCCCCGCCGGTGACAGTGGACCACTTCACCCTCTATTCCTCCCATCTGGGGAAAGAGCAGGCCGTCTATGTCCCGGAGGTCGAGTACGCGCTGGCATGAGGGGATGAAGGGTCGCCACCGGCCGGGCCTGGCGCTGCGCCTGCTGCTGGCCCTGGTCCTGCTATGGGCGCCGCTGGCCGCGCCGCGGCCACTGGCTGCCGCGCCGGGCATCCCCATCTGCGCCGCGGATGGCGGGGTGCGGCAACTCCCCGACCCCTCTGCCCCTGTCCTGCCCGCCGGGCACGGGCATTGCGATGCCTGCCTGATCGCCCCGCCCGCCCTGCCGGCCGCCTCACCCGGGATGCGCCTGCCGGTGGTGGCCGCCTTCACCTGGTTGCCGCCGCCCGAAGCCATGCTGGCACCGCCCGATG
>JAEWCI010000547.1 GCA_023390705.1 Pseudomonadota bacterium | reverse complement strand
CCGCGGCGGTGGTGACGGTGGCGATCCGCGCCGGGCTGGCGGCGCGGCGCCAGGCCATCGGCATCCTGCACGATCTCGGCGCCACGGATGGCGACATCGCCGGCCGCTTCGCCGCCCGCATCGCCTGGCTGTCCGGCCTTGGTGGCGTGGCGGGGGTAGCGGTGGCGGCGCCTATCCTGGCCACGCTCGCCGGCATGGCGGCGCCGGTGCTGGGCAGCGCCGCGGCGCCGGGCTGGGAAGGGCTGCCCTGGCTGCCCCTGCTGCTCCTGCCCCTGTGCGCCGGGCTGCTGGGCTGGGTGACGGCGCAACTGACGGTGCGCCGCTGGCTGCTGCGGCTGCCATGATTCCGTTGCCTCCGCTGGTGCCTCCGCCGGCCGCGTGTCGGACCGTTGCTCCACCTGCCCGGAGGCGGGGGCCGCAACGGGCATGACTTTCAGGCGGTCCGGGCCGGTTCTGCTGACCGGGGCGGCGCTGCTGCTCCTCGGCCTGGTTCTCGGCTTCCTGCGTTTCGTCGCATTGGCGGGCACCCCGCCGGCCGAGCCGGGCCGGCGCACCGACGGCATCGCCGTGCTGACCGGCGGTGCCGAACGGGTGGATACCGGGCTGCGGCTGCTGCGTCAGGGCATGGCGGAGCGGTTGCTGATCTCCGGCGTGCACCGCAACGTGGTCCCCGCGGATCTGGTGCCCCCTGGCCTGGCCGACCGGGTGATCCTCGGCCATGCCGCCACCAGCACCCGCGGCAATGCGGTGGAGGTTGCCGCCTGGGCGCGGGCGGAACACCTGCGCAGCCTGCGGCTGGTCACCGCCGGCTACCACATGCCGCGCGCGCTGCTGGAACTGCACCGGGCCCTGCCGGGGGTGGAGATAGTGCCGCATCCGGTGGTGCCGGCCCGGCTGCGCCAGGCGGATGCCGCCGGGCATTCCCGCACCTGGTTCCTGCTCATCGGGGAGTACCTGAAGCTGCTGCTGGCCTGGACGGGGCTTTCCGGTCCGGTTACGGCGCTGCTCGGGACCCTGCGATGATCACCTGGCTGCGTTCGGCGCTGTTCAACCTGCTCTTCTATCTCATCACCGGCCTGCTGGTGGTGGGAGCCATGCCCTTGCTGCTGCTGCCCCGCGCCGTGCAGCGGGCGGTGGTGCGGGGCTGGGCCGGGCTGGTCATCTTCCTCGCCCGGCTGGTCTGCGGCATCCGGCTGCGGGTGACCGGCGCCGAACACCTGCCGCGCAAAGGCGCGGCGCTGATCGCCGCCAAGCACCAGTCGGCGCTGGACACCATCGTCTGGCTCCGCCTGGTGCCGGACGCCGCCTATGTCCTGAAGCGCGAATTGCTATGGATTCCGGTCTGGGGCTGGCATGCCCGCAAGGCCGGGATGATCGCGGTGGACCGCAGCGCCGGCGCCACCGCCATGCGGCACCTGATCCGCGCCGGCAAGGAGGCGGTGGCGGCCGGCCGGCAGATCGTGATCTTCCCGGAAGGCACCAGGGTCGCGCCCGGGGGGCAGGTTCCCTATCAGCCCGGGGTGGTCGCCCTGGCCGGCACGCTGGGCCTTCCGGTCATCCCGGTCGCCACCGACAGCGGCCGCTGCTGGGGCCGCCGCGCCTTCCGCAAGCAGCCGGGCGTGGTGACGGTGGCGGTGCTGCCGCCACTGCCCGCCAAGCTGCCGCGGGGCGCGCTGCTGCCCCGGCTGGAAGCGGCGATCGAGGCGGAATCGGCAAGGCTGCTGGCCGAGACCCCTGTGGAAAACTCCGTGGACAGATTTTCCGGGCGGCTCTGACCGCGCGCCAGATTCACCCGCCAAGCCGCTGCTAAAGCGGGGCTTTTCCAAACGGGGCTGCAACCAAGGGGGTTATCCACAGCGGCGCTGGCCTGCAAGAGACTGTAATTGCACGGTATTTCGTTGCAAATTCAGGCTTCAATCCTGGCGGGGCAGGCGGCGCCTCGTCATTGCATCCGCTGCCAGGTTGAAGGCCCCCGGCCTGGACAACTGTGGATTATCTACGAATCCGCCTCGGCGCTCCGGGGCAACAGGGCCAGAATGCGGTCCAGCCCGGCATCGCGCACGCCCATCGCCCGCAGATGCGCCACGGTGTTCAGCAGGTATTCCCGATTCGATCCGGTCCGGCCCACGCCGGCGGCAATGGCCGCCGCGGCCGCATCGGGGCTGGGGCGGCAATAGGCGGCATGCCGGCGGTTGGCGACGAAGGCCACGGCACGCACCGTGCGGCCGCTTTCCGGCAGCCGCACCGCCAGGATGCGGCGGTCATAGACCGTCTCCTGCGCCGGGTTCTCGCGTTCCTCCAGGTATTCCAGCACCGGCTCCGCCTCGCTGCCCGGCACCTCGACGGCGACGCCGCGGCAGGCGCCGCCGCGGTCCAGCCCCAGCACCAGGCCCGGCGCTTCCGGCGTGCCGCGGTAGTAGCGGCTCCAGATGCAGAAGCGGCGATGGAAGCCGCGCAGCAGCGCCGGGTGCATCGCAACATGGGGGAAGCCGGGCTTCCAGATCAGGGAACCGTAGCCGAAGACATAGAGCCGGCCATCGGCATCGAGCGGCGGGGCGCTGGCGGGGAGGAGGATTTCCGACATGGCCTGCGGCTGGAGCATTTCCCGGTGAGGCGCTTCGCCGTGGAAAATGCCTTCGTGAAGGAATCGCCAGGGCATCTGCCGAAAACCGGGTGAACGGCAAAGGCGCCGGCGCCCCGACGCGGGGGCGGGAGGAACGGGCGCCTGTATCGCCCGGGGCGGCCGCCGCGTATATCGCCCGGCATCATGTCCGCCAAGTCTGTCCCGGGCCAGGCGCCTCCCGGTCGCCGGCGCCGATCCCGCCTGCTGTTGCGGTCCCTGCTGGGCGGCGGCCTGCTGCTGGCCGCACTGGTGGCTGGCCATGCGCTGCTCTGGCGCTGGATGGGCAGCCAATTGCAGGAAGGCTTCGCCGCCTGGGCGCAGGCCCGCCGGGCCCAGGGCTGGCGGGTGGAGCATGAGGCGCCGCTGCTGGGCGGCTGGCCCTTCGCCGCGGTCCTGACCCTGCCGCAATTCCGCCTGGAGGGTGGCGCGGTGACGCTGCCCGGCGGCATGGCCTGGCAGGTGGAGGCGCTGCGCCTGCGCCTGCAGCCGCCGCGGCTGGACCGGCTGACGGTGGAAATGGGCGGCCGCCAGCGGCTGCGCCTCGGCGCGCTGGAACTTCCCTATGCGGCGGACCGGCTGGCCGCCGTCATGCCGCTGGAACGCCATGTGCTGCCGCGCGAGGCCGAACTCCAGGCGGAGCGGCTGCGGATCGGCACTCCGGCCGGGGCGCTGGAACTGCGGCGGGCGGCGATGCAGGTCGAAACCCGGGTCACCGCCATCGAGGGCGAGCCGGCCGTCGCCCTGCAACTGCACGCCGATACCGTGACCTTGCCGGGCGAGGGCGGGTTGCCGCCGGCAGCCGGTTCGCTGGGGCGGCAGATCCAGGAGATCACGCTGGACCTGGCGCTGACCGGGCCGGTGCCGCCCGGCCGCTACCCGGTGCAGAAGGCCGAGGCCTGGCGCGACGGCGGCGGCACGCTGGAGCTGCGCGGGCTGGAACTGCGCTGGGGCGAACTGACCGCCACCGCCACCGCGACCCTGACGCTGGACGAGGCATTGCAGCCGATGGGCGCCGGCACCCTGCGCCTCGCCGGGGCCGGCAGCGCGGTGGATGCC
>JAEWCI010000513.1 GCA_023390705.1 Pseudomonadota bacterium | reverse complement strand
CGGCGGAACCGTCGGCTGCGACACCTGCTGCGCGACGGCGCCTGGCCGGCCGCCTTCCGCCTGGCGGCCGGCAACCCGCGCTGAGCCGCCGGCTTCGCTGAAATGCCGTGCTGCGGCGGATTGCGTTCCGAACCGAGCGCGATCCTCCGTGGATCATCAGGCTGCCGGGCGGATTCACCCCTCCGGGCACCCACGCCCGTCCGCGATCCGCCCTATTGCGGCTCCACGCCCAGTTCGCGCAGCACGCGGCCGTGCGATTCATGGTCGGCGGCGATGCGCCGGGCGAAATCGGCGCGGCCGAGGAATTCCGGCAGCACCGCCCAGCGCGCCGCCACCTGGCGCAGCCCCTCGCTTTCCATGGCGGTGCGGCAGGCGGATTCCAGCCTTGCGAGCACCGCTTCCGGCGTCCCGCGCGGCGCGTAGAGCCCGGCCGAGGAAAGCTCCACCGCCTCAATCCCCTGTTCGCGCGCCGTCGGCACATCCGGGAATTCCGGATGGCGGCGGAGCGAGAAGGTGCCGATCAGCCGCATCTCCCCGGCCCGCGCCAGGGGCACGCCGCTGGCGACCACGATGGCGGCGAAATCCAGCCGCCCGGCCTTCACCTCCAGCAGCGAGGCGGCGTCCGAGCGGAATGGCGCATGGACATATTCGCCGCCCGCCGCCTTGGTCAGCCGTGCCACGCCGATGGCGGGGGCGGAATTCGGCCCGGGCGAGCCATAGGTCAGCGCCCGCTGCCGCGCCGCCGCGGCCAGCTCGGCCAGGCTGCGCCAGGGCGAGTCGGCGCGGACCATGATGCCCAGGATGTTCTCCGTCACGTTGCAGACGGGCGCCACCGCATCGGGCCCCAGCCCGGTGTTGCGCACCAGATGCGGCTGGATGGCCAGCGGCACCATGGGCGAGAAGACCAGGGTGTGGCCATCCGGCGGGCTGGCCATCAGCGCCCGCATGCCGACCACGCCGGAGCCGCCCTCGCGGTTCGTCACCACCACCGGCTGGCCGAGCTGGGCGGAAAAACTCTCGGCCAGGGCGCGGGCCACGGCATCGGTCTGGCTGCCGGTGGCATAGGGGTTGATGATGGTGATCGGCCGGTCCGGAAAGGCGCCGGCGGCGCCTGGGGCCAGCAAGGGCGCCAGCAGCAGCGTGGCCAGCAGGGCGAGGCGTTTCATGTGTTCCCCCTTGGAGCGTCGCCGCGACATGCCGGGCCGGCGCCTGGCCCATTATCGCCCTGACGGTCGCCAGGACGAAATCGGGCCGGCCTTGTTCGGGACGGCGATTCACGAATTCGGTGATCCCACCCCGGGCGACCGCCGTCCAGCGGCCTGGCGCCGGCCGAGGAGGTGCTATTCCGGTTGCACGCCCAACTCCCGCAGCACTGCCCCGATGTTGCGGTATTCGCTGGCCAGCAATTGGCCGAAGGCCGTGCGGCCGCGGTGGTCCACCACGATGCCGAACTGCTCCACCGCCCGGCGGAAGGGGGCGGAGTCCATGGCCGCGGCGCAGGCTTCCTCCAGCTTCGCCACGATCGGCTCCGGCGTGCCGGGCGGCACGAGGATGCCGGCATAGCTCATCTGCACCGCATCGATGCCCTGTTCGGAAAAGGTCGGCACATCCGGGAATTCCGGGTAGCGACGGTCGGCGAAGACGCCGATCAGCCGCAATTGGCCGGAGCGGACCAGCGGCGTGGCATTGGCGATGAGGGTGGAGGAGAAGTCCAGCCGCCCGGCCAGCGTCTCGGTGAGGGAGGGGCCGTCGCTGCGGAAGGGGACGGAGGCATATTGCTGCCCGCCGCCGGTGGCTGCCTGCATGCGGTGCACCGCCAGGGCGGTGAGCGAGACGCGGCCGGTGGAGCCGAAATTCAACTGCCGCTGGCGCGCCGCGGCCACCACGTCATGGCCGTTCCTCAGCGGGCTGTCGGCGCGCACCACGATACCGAGCAGGTTGGCGGAGACATTGCAGATGGGAGTCAGCGCCTCCGGCCCCAGCCCGGTGTTGCGCACCAGGTGCGGCTGGGTGGTGATGGCGGTCACCGGCCCGATCATGATGGTGTAGCCATCCGGCGCGCTGGCCGCGAGCGAGCGGGTGCCGACCACGCCGGCGGCGCCGTCGCGGTTCACCACCGGGAAGGACTGGCCGAAGCGGGCCGCGAAGGCCTCGGCGATGCTGCGGGCGGTGGCGTCGGAAGCCGTGCCGGGACCGTAGGGGTGGATCACGGTGACCGCGCGTTCCGGCCATTCCGCCGCGGCGGGCAGGGCGGCGAGGCAGGCAAGCCCCGCCAGCCACAGGCTACGCAAGGATATCCGGCGCATCGTCGTTCCTCCCTGTTCGGTCTTGTTGGAGGGAAGCCTAGACCCGTTCGGCTGCCGGGCGGAACCGGCTTTCCGCGGCCCGGCTGACAGGGGGAGGGGGCGGGCCTATCTTCCAGGGCTTCGGGAAGGAGGACGCCCCATGCTGGATGTCACGGCGAAGCTGCCGCTGAAGGACGCCGAGCTGTTCCGCCAGGCGAACTACATCAACGGCCAATGGGTGCAGGCCGACAGCGGCAAGACGCTGACGGTGCGCAACCCGGCGACCGGCGAGGCGGTGGGCACCGTTCCCGCCATGGGCCAGGCCGAGACGCGCCGCGCCATCGAGGCGGCGCAAGCCGCCTTTGCCGGCTGGCGTGCCATGCTGGCCAAGGACCGCGCCGCCATCCTGCGCCGGCTGAACGACCTGATGCTGGCCAATGCCGACGACCTCGCCATCATCATGACGGCGGAGCAGGGCAAGCCGCTGGCCGAGAGCAAGGGCGAGATCGCCTATGCCGCCAGCTTCATCGAATGGTTCGCCGAGGAAGCCAAGCGCGTCTATGGCGACACCATCCCGCAGAACGCCAAGGGCCGCCGCATCATCGTGACGAAGGAGCCGATCGGCGTCTTCGCCGCCATCACGCCGTGGAATTTCCCGGCGGCGATGATCACGCGGAAGACCGGCCCCGGCTGGGCCGCGGGCTGCACCGGCGTCATCCGCCCCGCCAGCCAGACACCCTTCAGCGCGCTGGCCCTGGCTGTGCTGGCGGAGCGCGCGGGCATGCCGCCCGGCGTGTGCAACGTCATCACCGGGCCTTCCGGCGAAACCGGCAAGGAAATCACCGGCAACCCGCTGGTGCGCAAGCTGACCTTCACCGGCAGCACGGATGTCGGCCGGCTGCTGCTGGCGCAATGCGCGCCGACCATCAAGAAGACCAGCATGGAACTGGGCGGCAACGCGCCCTTCATCGTCTTCGACGATGCCGACCTGGACGCCGCGGTGCAGGGTGCCATGGCGAGCAAGTACCGCAACACCGGCCAGACCTGCGTCTGCGCCAACCGCATCCTGGTGCAGGACGGCGTCTATGACGCCTTCGCCGCCAAGCTGAAGGCGGCGGTGGAGGCGCTGAAGGTGGGCAACGGCATGGAGCCGGGCGTGACCCAGGGCCCGCTCATCAACGCCGATGCGGTGGCCAAGGTGGAGGAGCACATCGCCGACGCCACGGCCAAGGGAGCCAGGATCGTCACCGGCGGCAAGCGCCACGGCAGTGGCGGCAATTTCTTCGAGCCGACCATCCTGGCGAATGTCCCGAAGGAGGCGATGATCTTCACCGAGGAAACCTTCGGCCCCGTCGCGCCGCTCTTCCGCTTCCACACGGAGGAGGAGGCGATCAAGCTCGCCAACGACACGCCCTTCGGCCTGGCGGCCTATTTCTACGCCCGCGATGTTGGCCGCATCTTCCGCGTGGCGGAGGCGCTGGAGACCGGCATGATCGGCATCAACGAAGGGCTGATCTCCACCGAGGTGGCGCCCTTCGGCGGGGTGAAGGAAAGCGGGTTGGGCCGCGAGGGCAGCAAATACGGCATCGAGGAATATCTCGAAGTCAAATACCTCGCCATCGGCGGCATCGGCACCTGACCGTGACGCTCTACCTGGAGGACCTGGAGC
>JAEWCI010000505.1 GCA_023390705.1 Pseudomonadota bacterium | reverse complement strand
CACCTCGCAGGAGGCGCTGGCGATGCGGCCGGAGGCGATTCTCCTCTCCCCCGGCCCCTGCACCCCGAATGAAGCGGGCATCTGCCTGCCGCTGGTCGGCGCGGCCAGCGCCGCCGGCGTGCCGCTGCTCGGCGTCTGCCTCGGCCACCAGGCCATCGGGCAGGCCTTCGGCGGCAGCGTGGTGCGCGCGCCGGAGCCGGTGCACGGCAAGGTCTGGCAGGTGCACCACCGCGGGACCGATGTCTTCGCCGGCCTGCCCAGCCCCTTCCAGGCCACCCGCTACCACTCCCTGGTGGTGGGGCGGGAGGATCTGCCGGAATGCCTGGAGGCCACCGCCTGGACCGAGGACGGGCTGGTGATGGGCCTCGCCCACCGCTCCCTGCCGGTCTGGGGCGTGCAGTTCCACCCCGAAAGCATCGCCAGCGAGCACGGCCACCAGCTCCTGCGCAATTTCCTCACCCTTGCCGGGGTGCAGGCCCCCGGGGTTCAGGGCAAGGTGCCGGCGTGAACAGCCTGAAGCCGGTGCTGGCCCGCCTCGCCGCCGGGGAACACCTCGCGGAAAGCGAGGCGGAACACGCCTTCGGCATCATCATGGCCGGCGAGGCCACCCCGGCGCAGATCGCCGGCCTGGTCATGGCCATGCGGGTGCGCGGCGAGACCGTGGCCGAGATGACCGGCGCGGTGCGCGCCATGCTGGCCCGGATGAATGCGACAACGGCGCCGCCCGGGGCGGTGGACATCGTCGGCACCGGCGGCGACGCCTCGGGCAGCCTGAACATCTCCACCGCCACCGCCCTGGTGGTGGCGGGCTGCGGCGTGCCGGTGGCCAAGCACGGCAACCGGGCGCTCTCCTCGAAATCCGGCGCCGCCGATGCGCTGACCGCGCTGGGCGTGAACCTGGATGTGCCGCTGGAAAGGCTGCCGGCGGTGCTGGAACGCGCCGGCATGTGCTTCCTGCTGGCCACGCGCCACCACTCCGCACTGCGCCACGCCGCCGGGCCGCGGGTGGAGCTCGGCACCCGCACCATCTTCAACCTGCTGGGCCCGCTGGCCAACCCGGCGCGGGTGAAGCGCCAGCTTACCGGCGCCTACAGCGCGGAATGGCTGCGGCCGATGGCCGAGACCCTGGCCCGGCTCGGCACCGAGCGCGCCTGGCTGGTGCATGGCCAGGGGCTGGACGAGATCGCCCTTTCCGGCCCGACCCAGGTGGTGGAACTGAATGACGGGGCGATCCGCGAATTCAGCATCACGCCCGAGGATGCCGGGCTGGAACGCGCCCCCTTCGAAGCCATCAGGGGCGGCGAGCCGGCGGAGAACGCGGTGGCGCTGACCGCGTTGTTGCAGGGCGCGCCGGGCGCCTATCGCGACATCGTCCTGTTGAATGCCGCTGCTGCCCTTGTGGTGGCCGGGCGGGCCGCCGACCTCCGCGCCGGCGTGGCCCGGGCGGCCCAATCCATCAACTCCGGCGCCGCCGCCGCCGTGCTGGCCCGCCTGAAGGAAGCATCCCTTCCATGAACGCCCCCATTCCCATGCCGACCCAGGCGGAGATGCCGGACACCCTGGCCCGCATCCTGGCCGACAAATACGAGGAAGTGCGCGAGCGCGCCGCAACCACCCCCCAGGCGGAGCTGGAACGCCAGGCGCCCTACGCCCCGCCGCTGCGCGACTTCACCGCCGCCCTCTGCCATGCGGTGGCGGAAGGCCGGGTCGGGCTGATCGCCGAGATCAAGCGCGCCTCGCCTTCCGGCGGGCTGATCCGCCCGGATTTCGACCCGGCCACGCTGGCGCAGGCCTATGAGGCGGGTGGCGCCTCCTGCCTCTCGGTCCTGACCGACGAGCGCTACTTCCAGGGCAGCGCCGAGCATCTGAAGGCGGCCCGCGCCGCCTGCTCCCTTCCGGTGCTGCGCAAGGACTTCATGGTGCATCCCTGGCAGGTCTTCGAGGCCCGCTGCATGGGTGCCGATGCCATCCTGCTCATCATGGCCGCGCTGTCGGACGACCAGGCGACCGAGCTGGAGGATGTCGCCCGCAGCCTGGACCTGAGCGTGCTGGTCGAGGTGCACAACCAGCGGGAGCTGGAGCGGGCGCTTGGCCTGGACAGCCGGTTGATCGGGGTGAACAACCGCAATCTCAAGACCCTGCAGACCGATCTTTCCGTTTCGGAGGAGTTGGTGCCGCTGATTCCGGCGGACCGCATCCCGGTTTCGGAAAGCGGCATGCGCACCCCCGCCGATGTCCGCCGCATGGCCCAGGTCGGCGCCCGCTGCATCCTGGTGGGCGAGCACCTGATGCGCCAGCCCGACGTCGCCGCCGCGGCGTGCGAACTGGTCCACGCCCTCTAGGCCCCGGCACCGCCATGTCCGGCTTCACCCATTTCGACGAGGCCGGGCGGGCGGCCATGGTGGATGTCTCCGCCAAGCCG
This sequence comes from Pseudomonadota bacterium, assembly GCA_023390705.1. GTDB lineage: Bacteria > Pseudomonadota > Alphaproteobacteria > Acetobacterales > Acetobacteraceae > JAEWCI01. The sequence continues at coordinate 3,912 of JAEWCI010000505.1, read as the reverse complement.
GAGACCGAGCGGGTGGCCATCGCCCGCGGCCGCATCGTGATGGCGCCGGAGACCCTGGCGCGCATCCAGCAGGGCGAGATCGGCAAGGGCGATGTGCTGGGCGTGGCGCGGCTGGCCGGCATCATGGCGGCGAAGCGGACCGGCGACCTGATCCCGCTCTGCCACCCGCTGATGCTTTCCAAGGTCACGGTTGACCTGACGCCCGCCCCACCCGATGCGGTGGAAATCGAGGCGCTGGTGAAGCTGACCGGCCGGACCGGCGTGGAGATGGAGGCGCTGACCGCGGTGACGGTCGCGGCGCTGACCGTCTATGACATGTGCAAGGCGCTGGACCGCGGCATGCGCATCGAGGCGGTACGGCTGGCGCACAAGTCCGGCGGCAAGTCCGGCGTGTACGAGGCCCCCTGATGCTCTCGGTCGAGGAAGCCCGCGCCCGCATCCTGGGCGCCCTGCTGGCCACCCCCGCCGAGACGGTGGCGCTGCCGGAAGCCTGGGGCCGGGTGCTCGCGCGCCCGGTGCTCTCCCGCCTGACCCAGCCGCCCGCCGATGTCTCGGCCATGGACGGCTATGCGGTGCGGGCCGCGGATGCTGTCGAGGGCGCCAGCCTCGCCGTCATCGGCACCGCCCCGGCCGGCCACCCCTGGGAAGGCGTTGTCGGCCCCGGCCAGGCGGTGCGCATCTTCACTGGCGGCTTCATGCCGCAGGGCGCCGATTCGGTGCTGCTGCAGGAGGATGCGAGCGCCGCCGGGGGCCGCGTCACGGTGAATGAAACCGTCCGCGCCGGCCGCTGGGTCCGCCGCCGCGGCCTGGATTTCGCCGAGGGCGAGGAATTGCTGCCCGCCGGGCGCCGGCTGACGGCGCGGGACATCGGCCTGGCGGCCGCTTCAAACCATCCCTGGCTGGCGGTGCACCGGCGGCCGCGCATCGGCATCCTGGCCACGGGCGACGAGATCGCCCTGCCCGGCGACCCCATCCCGCCGGGCGGCATCGTCAGTTCCAATGCCCATGCCCTGGCCGCGCTGGTACGCGCCGCCGGGGGCGAGCCGCTGGTGCTGCCCATCGCGCCCGACGATTCCCGCGCCATCGCCGAAGCCGCGGCGGCTGCCCAGCGCTGCGACCTGCTGGCGACGACGGGCGGCGCCAGCGTCGGGGACCACGACCTGGTGCAGTCGGCACTCGGCCCGGAGGGTTTCGCGCTGGATTTCTGGAAGATCGCCATGCGGCCGGGCAAGCCGCTGATCTGGGGGCGGCTCGGCCATACGCCGCTGCTCGGCCTGCCGGGCAACCCGGTTTCGGCACTGGTCTGCGGCGTGCTGTTCCTGCTGCCGGCGGTCGAGTTGCTCTCCGGCCTGCCCGCCCGGCCGCCGCAGACCCGCCAGGCGCTTTCCGGTGCGCCGCTGGCCGGGAATGACCTCCGATTCGACTTCCTGCGCGCCCGGTTGGAGACGCGGGAGGATGGCGCCCTGGTCGCCACCGCCTTCCCGGTGCAGGACAGTTCCATGCTGAAGACCCTGGCCCGGGCGGAGGCGCTGATCCTGCGCCCGCCCCACGCCCCGGCCCTGCCGGCCGGCGCGACGGTGGAAGTGATACCGCTCGGCGCATTGGGGATTTGATCCGAATTCGTGTCGCCGTGCCAAAAAATGGTTTGACGCGGTCACGGGAACCTATCTAGAACATCTCTCAGGTTGCCGCTTTGTTCCAGGAGATACCCGGGGCCGGGTATGCGCTGGGCGGCGCCGGGTGGGAGACCCGTGCATGTTGACGCGCAAGCAGCATGAGCTGCTGATTTTCATCGACAAGCACCTGCGCCAGACCGGCTTCTCGCCCTCCTTCGAGGAAATGAAGGACGCGCTCAGGCTGAAGTCCAAATCCGGTATCCACCGGCTGATCACGGCGCTGGAGGAGCGTGGCTTCCTCAAGCGCCGGGCGCACCGGGCACGGGCGCTGGAAGTGATACGGCTACCGGAGAACCTGGCACCGCGGCGCCTGGCCGAAGCCGGCACCCTGGCCCCCCGCCCCGCCGCACCGGCATCCGCCCCGGAACCGGCGGACCAGCCGCCCGCCTACTCGCCCCCGGCCTTCTCGCCCAATGTCATCCGCGGCAATTTCGCCAACCACCTGACCGGGGCGAAGGCGGCGAACGAGGTCGCGGCGGTGCAACTGCCGATCTATGGCCGCATCGCCGCCGGCCTGCCGATCGAGGCGTTGCGCGACTCCGGTGCCGCGGTGGAGGTGCCGGCCGCCCTGCTCGGCCCGGGGGAGCACTATGCGCTGGAGGTTTCCGGCGATTCGATGATCGAGGCCGGCATCCTCGATGGCGACACGGTGCTGATCCGCCGCGGCGACACGGCGGAGAACGGCAGCATCGTGGTGGCCCTGATCGACGAGCAGGAGGTCACGCTGAAGCGGCTGCGCCGCCGCGGCAATTCCATCGCCCTGGAAGCGGCCAACCCGCGGTACGAAACCCGCATCTTCGGCCCTGACCGGGTGCGGGTGCAGGGCAGGCTGATCGCGCTGCTGCGGAAGTACTGAGCGGCAGCGGTCCGGGGCACCCTGGCACGGTCCCCCCTTCTCTCATCGGCCCGCCCACCCGATGCGCCATGGATGCGGGCAGGCTCCTCGGGTCAAGCCCGAGGGCAGGCGCTTGGCCATGACGAGCGACAAGGGCGGCCGAATCCTCGCCCCGCCATCCGCAGCCAGGAAGGCAAGGCCGGCGTCATGGCTTCGGCTACTCCGCCTGCGCCACCGGCTCCGGTGCTGCGCGCGGCCGTGGTACCGGCGGCACCCAGGGGCGGTCGCCGCGGAAGGCGCGGTCGCTGACCACCAGCACCCCTTCCGGCCGTAGCCAGACCGCCTGCGCCCCCTCGCGCCAGACGGTGAAGCGGTCGATCACCCGGGCGGCGCAGCGGCCGCGCACCGGTTCGGCCGAAACCACCAGCGCCGCGCTCCGGCAGGCTTCGGCGGGTGGATCGCCGCGCAGCAGCACTATCCTCGGCTCGGCCGAGAGCAGGCAGCTTCCCGGGCGGCAAATGATGCCGACGCCCGCCGCCTCGCCGGCCTGCGGCAGCGCCCCGGCGGTTTCCTGCCCCCATAGCCGCAGCCAGCTTTCGCGGGTCAGGCCGGAGGCGCCGGATTGTCGCTGCCACCAGACCGCCCCTCCGCTGCGCACCGCCACCAGCCTGGCATCGGCCGAAACCAGCAGGTCCGGCGGCTGCCGCCACGCACCGGCCGCCAGGCCGAGCGCCATCAGCGGCACGCCCCACCAGCGCCAGCCGCCCCGCCACAGGCAAAGCCAGAGCATGCCGAAGCTGACCAGCAGCAGACCTTCCACCGGCAGCGGCGGCAGGCTGAGCGCCGCGCCGGGCCAGGCGGCAACCTGGGCGGCGACCCACAGCACCGCCTCCACCCCCCAGCCCATCGGCACCAGCGCCAGCCCTTCCAGTCCGAAGGGCATCAGCACCAGGGCCAGCATCCCGGCAGGCATGATGAGGAGCGAGGTGATCGGCACCGCCAGCGCATTCGCCGCCACGCCGTAAAGCTGCAGCCGGCCGAAATGGTGCAGGCCGAAAGGCGTGGTCGCCGCCCCGGCCAGCACCGAGGTCAGCATCAGCCCGAGCAGGCCGAGCAGCAGCCTGCGACGCCACCCCGCATCCGCCCTCTCCGCCATTGCCTTGACGCGCGGCCGCAGCGCCTCCCACCCCGCGATCAGCGCCAGCACCGCGGCGAAGCTCATCTGGAAGCTGGGGCCGAGCAGCGCCGCCGGGTTCAGCGCCAGCACCGCCGTCGCCGCCAGGCCGAGCGCCCGCAGGCTGAGCGCCCGCCGGCCGGTCAGCAGCGCCAGGGTCACCAGCGTGGCCATGGCGAAGCTGCGCTGCATCGGCACGCCACTGCCGGTCAGCAGCAGGTAGAAGC
>JAEWCI010000463.1 GCA_023390705.1 Pseudomonadota bacterium | reverse complement strand
GATCGGGGCCGCCGCCGCGGCCTTCGCCGATGGTGGGGCGAGCCTGGGCGGCAAGCCCGCGGCAGCCGCCGAGGCTGCGGCGCAACTGGAATATCTGGCCGTCGCCCTGCCAAGCGACCCGCGCCTCGCCACCCTGCCGGCAACCGTGCCGCGCGAAATCATCAAGGCGCGGGAGGAATTGCGCGACGCGCTCGGCATCGCCCAGGATGCCGACCCTGCCGGGGTCCAGGCGGCGCTGCTGGCCGCTGCCCGGGCACTGCGCGCGAACGACCGTGGCGCGGCGGCACGGGCACTGACCGCGCCGCCCTTCCGCCCGGGCGGCAATGCTTCCCTGGCCCGGCTGGGCGAGCCCGGACCCTTGCCGCAGGCAGCCATCGCCACCAGCCTGGCAGCGGAGGTGCTGGCGAGGCTGGACCAGGACGGGCTCTGGATGTCCGGGGCGCCGCGGGAGAATCAGGGCCTCGGCCTGACCACCCCGTCGCTGCAGCCGGGTCTGCCCGGCGCCGGGTACTGAAGCCGCGGCTTCAGTCCGTGGCCATCACCTTCACATAGCTGCCGGGCGCATCCTCCAGCACCGGCAGCCTGCCGCTGCCGGGCAGCCGGGCCGGCACCTGTTCCTTGCCCAGCGCCGTTACCCAGCGATGCCAGTCGGGCCACCAGGAACCGGCCAGTTCCGTCGCTCCCGCGAACCATTCATCCGGCGTGGGCGGCAGCGCCTCGTTCACCCAGTGGCTGTATTTCCCGCTCTCCGGCGGGTTCACTACCCCGGCGATATGGCCGGAGGCCGCCAGCACGAAGCGGCGCGGCCCGCTGAAGACCTGCGTCGCGCGGTAGGTGCTCTTCCACGGCGCGATATGGTCCTCCCGCGTCGAGATGAAGTAGCTCGGCGTCTTTATCTTGCGCAGGTCGATCTTCTCGCCCAGCAGCTCGATCGCGCCGGGCTTCACCAGGTCGTTGTCCTGGTACATCCGCCGCAGATAGAAGCTGTGCATGCGCGCCGGCATGCGGGTGCTGTCGTCGTTCCAGTAGAGCAGGTCGAAGGGGAAGGGCTCCTGCCCCAGCAGGTAGTTGTTCACCACGAAGGACCAGATCAGGTCGTTGGCCCGCAGCATGTTGAAGGTGGTCGCCATCTCGGCGCCTTCGAGGTAGCCGCGCCTGCTCATCTTCTCCTCGAGCACGCGCAACTGTTCCTCGTCGATGAAGACGCCCAACTCACCGGCTTCCTCGAAATCGGTCATGGTGACGAAGAAGGTGGCGGACTTCACCCGCGTGTCCTTGCGCCGCGCCATGTGCGCCAGCGTGGTGGCCAGCAGCGTGCCGCCCAGGCAGTAGCCGACGGCATTCACCTCCCGCTCGCCGGTTGCCTGTTCGATAGCATCCAGCGCGGCATAGACGCCTTCCTGCATGTAGTCGTCGAAGCCCTTCTCGGCGAGCTGCGCGTCCGGGTTCACCCAGGAGACGACGAAGACCGTGTGGCCCTGCTCCACCGCCCAGCGCACGAAGGAATTACGCGGGCGCAGGTCCAGGATGTAGAATTTGTTGATCCAGGGCGGGAAGATCACCAGCGGGCGCTTCAGCACCGTCTCGGTGGCCGGGCTGTACTGGATCAGCTGCATCAGGTCGTTCTGGTAGATGACCTTGCCCGGCGTCACCGCGATGTTCTCGCCAACCTTGAACTTGCTGTCGTCGGTCATGCGGATGCGCAACTGGCCCTTGCCGCGCTCCAGGTCCGCCAGCAGCTGGGAAAGTCCCTTCAGCAGGTTCTCGCCGCCGGTCTCCGCCGTACGGCGCAGCACCTCCGGGTTTGTCAGCAGGAAATTGGAGGGGCTCATCGCGTCAACGAACTGACGGGTGTAGAAATCGACCTTCTGCGCCGCCTTCTCGTCCAGCCCCTCCACGCCCTGCACCACGTTCTGGAAGTAGCGGGCGGAGAGCAGGTAGGACTGCTTGATGAAGTCGAAGACCTCGTTCTCCCGCCAGGCATCGTCCTTGAAGCGACGGTCGCGCGGGTCCTCGGCGATCACCGGGCCCACTTCCTCTCCCATCATGCGCCGGGCGGTGTTCTGCCAGAGTGTCAGGTAATCCTGCCAGAAGCCGAGCTGCGCCTGCACCAGCCGGGCAGGGTTGGACATCAGCCGCGTCGTCATTTCCATGAAGGCGCTGCCGATGTTCAGCGGGTCCGGGCTGGCGGCGTCCTCTGCCTGGCGCCTGAGGAAATCGGCGACGATGCGCTGGCCGCGCTCCGCCACTTCGGCCATGGTCCGGCTCACCAGGCCGGGGTCCGGCAGGCGGAAGGGCGGGGTATCGCTGGGCTTGTCCTGGGCCATGTGGCTCCGCTTCCTGGGCCGCGCCGGAAGGACGGCCTGGCCGGCCAGAGGCGCCCGGATGAGATGCTGAGGTATGATGTGAGCGATACAGGCGGCAGGATCAACCCTGGACGGTACGGCTTCCGTCCTTCCGCGGCCCCGGCTTCCGGTCTTACCCTGGCTGGGGCAGTGACGAGGCCGTGAGGATGGGCATGCAGGGCCGGCGGAAAGCGGGGCTGGCAAGGGGGCGGACAGGGGGGCGGGCAGGGGGGCGGGCCCTGGCGACGGCCATCCTGCTGGCACTCGCCGGCTGCGAGATCCCGAAGGAGGTGAACCCGGTCCTCATCTACCAGCGGGTCACCGGCGAAGCCGATGCGGGCCGGGAGAGGCCGCCCGGCCTGGACCAACCCTGGCCCAGTCTCGGCACCGTCCCGCCCCGGCCGGAACGGCCGGATGCGCGAACGCGGGAGGCGATCACCTCCGGCCTCGCGGCCGACCGGGGTCGGTCGCGGGAGCCG
>JAEWCI010000454.1 GCA_023390705.1 Pseudomonadota bacterium | reverse complement strand
CCTCAGCCGAGCAGCGCCTCGGCTTCACGCCACAGCCGGGCGGTGAGGGCACCGGCCGGCTCGGCCCGGGACAGCGCCGCCCCTTGACCGGCCCAGGCCTGCATGCGGGTTGCATCCCCCGCCGCGTCGGCAAGCGCGCGCAGCGGGGCCACCAGCATTCGCTGCACCGGATAGGGCGCCGCCCGCAGATCGCCGGTGAAGGCCTCGGTCACCTGGTTGCGGATGCCGCGCGCCAGCCGGCCGGAGAAGGCGCGGGTCAGCACCGTGTCCTCCGGCCGGGCCTTCCCGATGGCCTCGGCCCAGGCTGGATGGATGCCGGTTTCGGGGCAGCGCAGGAAGGCGGTGCCCAACTGCACCGCGCTGGCCCCGAGGACCAGGGCGGCGGCGATGCCGCGGCCATCCATGATGCCGCCGGCCGCCACCACCGGCACGCGCACCGCATCCGCCACCTGCGGCAGCAGCACGAACAGCCCGTTCTGGGAGGCCGATTCGGCCGTGCCATCCTCGAAGCTGCCACGATGCCCGCCGGCCTCGGCGCCTTGCGCCACCACGGCATCCGCCCCGGCGGCCTCGGCGGCAAGGGCCTCGGCCACCGTGGTGGCATTGGCGATCCAGCGAATGCCGCGTGCCTTGAGGCGCGCCACCACCTCGGGCGGGAAAACGCCCATGATGGAGGAGACGACCGGCGGCGCCGCCTCGATCATGGCGTCGCACTGGGCGACGAAATCGGGCAGGAAGGGGCCGGGGCCGGGCTCCGGCAATTCCTTCCCGGCGAGTGCCGAGAGGCGGGTACGGACCCGGGCCTCATGCGCCGGGTCGCGGTGCGGCGGTGGGTCCGGAATCCACAGATTGACCTGGAAGCCCCCATTGCTGCGGGCGCGGAAGTCGGCGACCCAGTCGCGCATCTGCGCCGGGTTGCTCATCAGCGCGCCGAAGCCGCCGAGGCCGCCGGCATTGGCCACCGCGGCCGCCAGCGCCGGCGGCGCCGCACCGGCCATGGGCGCCTGGAGGATGGGCAGGCGCAGGCCGAAGGTTTCACAGAAGGCGCGGGCGCGGGCGCGGGCGGCGCTCATGGCATGTTCTCCCTGACTGGCAGGGATGCTGGCGCCTTCAGGAACCGCCCGCAAACGCTGTTTGACGAGCGGAGCTATCGCGGAACGCGATACCCCGCGCCCGACAAGGGGGCCACATGCCGCCCTCGCGCGCTGCCAGGCCATGCCGGCCGGGCGCCGGCGTCGCCAGGGCGGTTGAGGCCCTCAGGTCAAATCCTGGCGGCCGCCTTCCGCTCGACCAGGCCGGCGATCTCCTCCTCGGTGTAGCCGGCCTCGCGCAGCACCTCCGTGGTGTGCTCGCCCAGCCGCGGCGGCATGCGGCGGATGCCGGCCGGGCTGGCGGAGAAGCGTGCCGGCGGCCGGGCCTGGCGGATCCTGCCTTCGGTCGGGTGGTCCAGCAGGGGGAACATCTCAACTGCCTTCAGGTGCGGCTGCTCCGCGATCTCGGTCAGCTTGGCGAAGGCGGTGTGCGGCACGTCGATGCGCAGCAGCAGCTCCTCCCACTCGGCCGTGGTCCTGGTCACCGCGATGTCGCGCATGCGGTCGTAGATCCTGTCGATGTTCTGGGCGCGCTTCACCGGGTCCCGCACCGAGAATTCCTCGATGCATTCCGGATGGCCCACTGCCTCGAAGAAGGCGCACCAGTTCTCGCCCGAATAGGGCAGCATGGTCAGCCAGCCATCCTTGGTCCGCACCGGGCGCCGCGCCTTCATGCGCTTGTAGCCGGCCGGGCCGATCGGCGGTTCGAAGGCGTAGCCGCCGAACATCTCGATGCTGTTGAAGGCGGCCAGCGTCTCCAGCATCGGGACTTCGACCATCTGGCCCTCGCCGGTGCGCTCGCGGTGCAGGAGCGCGGCGGTGACGGCGGAGGTCAGGGCCATGCCGCAGAGCTTGTCGCCGATGAGGCTGGGGACGAAGGCCGGCTCGTCATCGGTGCCCATGGCGGAGGCGAAGCCGCTGGCCGCCTGGATGATCTCGTCGAAGGCCGGGCGGGCGCGCCAGGGGCCGTCCTGGCCGAAGCCGGTGGCCACGGCATAGATGATCTTCGGGTTCAGCTCCCGGCAGACCTCGTAGCTGAAGCCCAGCCGGGCGAGGCCGGCGGGCCGGATGTTGCTGACCAGCGCATCCACGGTGGGGATCAGCCGGCGCAGCGCTTCCTTGGCTTCCGGGTTCTTCAGGTCCAGCGCGATGCTGCGCTTGTTGCGGTTGGCCGCCATGAACTGGCCGCTCATGCCGCGGTTGCGGAACTGGCCCGAATTGCGCCAGGTGTCGCCGGTCAGGCTTTCCACCTTGATCACCTCGGCGCCCCAGTCGCCCAGCGTCTGGGTGCCGAAGGGGCCGAACAGCACGGTGGTGAGGTCGAGGATACGGATGCCCTTCAAAGGGCCAGTGGCTTCGGTCATCGCTGGAACGAACCCCGGACGTTGCTCGGCCCAGGATAGTCAAGCCGAAGCGGGATGGCGACAGGGGGAGCGGAACGGTTCCGGGACAGGGAAGGCAGGGCGGGCCGATCCTGCCACCCCGGGCGCCGTTCCGCCTGCCTCCGGGTTGCCTCCGGGACGGAGACTCCCCGTGAAGCGCCGCATCCTGCTCCGCAATGCTTGGCTACGCCGCACCACGCCGCTCAGCACGACCGGCGTCACTCATTCGGGCGCTCGGCATGAAGGGAGCATTCACACTGCTGGTATGAGCAAGGAAAAGGGCCGCGCCATCCCTGGCGCGGCCCTTCCGAAGCCCTGCACGGGCGGACCGGCGAACCGGGCCGCGCCTGAATCAGACCGAGTAGTACATCTCGAACTCGACGGGGTGCGGGGTGTGCTCGAAGCGGTACACCTCGCTCCACTTCAACTCGATGTAGGACTCGATCTGGTCCTTGGTGAAGACGTCGCCGGCCAGCAGGAATTCGTGGTCGGCTTCCAGTGCGCCCAGCGCCTCGCGCAGCGAGCCGCAGACGGTCGGGATGCCCTTCAGCTCCTCCGGCGGCAGGTCGTACAGGTCCTTGTCCATCGGGTCACCCGGATGGATGCGGTTCCTGATGCCGTCCAGGCCCGCCATCAGCATGGCGGCGAAGGCGAGATACGGGTTCGCGCCCGGATCCGGGAAGCGGACCTCCACGCGCTTCGCCTTCGGGCTGGTCGCGTAGGGAATGCGGCAGGAGGCGGAGCGGTTGCGGGCCGAATAGGCCAGCAGCACCGGCGCCTCGAAGCCCGGGATCAGCCGCTTGTAGCTGTTGGTCAGCGGGTTGGTGAAGGCGTTCAGCGCCTTGGCGTGCTTGATGATGCCGCCGATGTAGTAGAGCGCCGTCTCGGACAGGTCGGCATAGCCGTTGCCCGCGAAGACCGGCTTGCCGTCCTTCCAGATGGACTGGTGGACATGCATGCCGCTGCCGTTGTCGCCGTAGATCGGCTTCGGCATGAAGGTCGCGGTCTTGCCATAGCTGTGCGCCACGTTGTGCACGCAGTATTTGTAGATCTGCATGTGGTCGGCCTGCTGCACCAGCGGGCCGAACTTGGTGCCCAGCTCGTGCTGGGACTGCGCCACCTCGTGGTGGTGCTTCTCGCCGACCACGCCCATCTCGATCATGGTCGAGAGCATCTCGGCGCGCAGGTCCTGCTCGGAATCGACGGGCGGAACCGGGAAGTAGCCACCCTTCACCACCGGGCGATGGCCCATATTGCCTTCCGGGTAGTCCTTAAGGCTGGCGCCCGGGCCTTCGATGGAGGTCAGCTCATAGGTGCCGTAGTTGCCGCCGGTGCCGAACTTCACGCTGTCGAACACGAAGAACTCGGCTTCCGGGCCGAAAAAGGCGGTGTCGCCGATGCCCGTGCTCTTCAGGTAGGCCTCGGCGCGCTTCGCGGTCGAACGCGGGTCGCGCGAGTAGAGCTGGCCGGTCGAGGGCTCGATAATGTCGCAGAAGACGATCAGCTGCGGCTTGGCCGAGAAGGGGTCCATGCAGGCCGTCGCCGCATCCGGCATCAGCACCATGTCGGACTCGTTGATCGCCTTCCAGCCGGCGATCGAGGAGCCGTCGAACATGATGCCTTCCTCGAAGGTCTCTTCCTCGACCGTCGAGACGTGCTGGGCCGTGTGCTGCCACTTGCCGCGCGGATCGGTGAAGCGGAAGTCCACGTATTCGACGCTGTGCTCCTTGATCATCTCCATGACCTTGGAGACGCTGTCGGCATTGTTCGCCATAGCTGCGATCCTGTTCCCCTATGGGTTGTCCCGGCAGGCCCGCTTGCCGGGCCTGCGCCTGCGTCTCGGCCTTCCGCCTCCCGCGCCCTGGGCGGGATGGCGGCCTGCCGGTTGCCTCGCGCCACCGCTGCCGCGGGTGGCGGTAACTGGTGTCAGACGGCGTCCTCGCCCCGTTCACCGGTGCGGATGCGGATCACCTCCTGGATGTCGGAGACGAAGATCTTGCCGTCGCCGATCCGGCCAGTGCGCGCGGCGGCGAGGATCGCCTCGATGGCGCGCTCGGCGAGGTCGTCGCTGCAGACCACCTCGATCTTCACCTTCGGCAGGAAGTCCACCACGTATTCGGC
>JAEWCI010000414.1 GCA_023390705.1 Pseudomonadota bacterium | reverse complement strand
TCTGCGTGCCCGACCCGGTCTGCCAGACGGGCAGCGGGAAATCGGCGTCGCGCTTGCCGGTCGCAACTTCCTCGGCCGCGGCCTTGATCGGCTCCGCGATGTCGGCCGGCAATTCGCCGAGGCGCCGGTTCGCCTCCGCCGAGGCCCATTTCTGCAGCCCCGTCGCATGGATCACGCCGGGGTCGAGATGCCCTTCCCCGATGCGGAACAGGGTGCGCGCGCGTTCGGTCTGCGGGCCCCAGTAGCGGTCGGCGGGGATGTCGATGCTGCCGAGGCTGTCGGTCTCGGTGCGGGTTGCGGCCATGCTGCCTCCTCGGCCCCTGCCTGCCCCGGCTGCAACCGGGCGGAAGGCGGCCAGCCTGTTCCGGGACGGCGATTCCCACCCGCGGCAATTCCGCCCCGGGCGATAACGGTCTGGACCCGCGCCTCGCGGACCCTAGCCAGAATAGGACGAAAGCTCGATCAGGTTCCCTTCGGGGTCACGGCAATAGACCGAACGCATCGGCCCCAGCGCCCCGGCGCGCGCGACCGGGCCGAGGATGACCTCCACGCCGCACTGGCGCAGATGCGCCGCCGCCTGTTCGGCGGTGAAGGTGACGACGAAGCAGAGGTCCTGGGTGCCGGCCTTGCAGGTCTCGGCGGCGATCCATTCTTGCTGCGGTACATCCTGTGGCCGCAGGTTCAGCTTCTGCCCGCCATATTTCAGCGCGGTGCGCGGCGGGGTGCCGAATTCCTCGCGCTCCATGCCGAGCACGCGCTGATACCAGCTCGCCATCGTCTCGATGTCGCGGCAGTTGATGACGAGGTGGTCCAGCCGGTCCACGGCGAAACGCATGGCGTCAGTCCTTTCGCGGAAGCCGGGCGGTGACCTCGATCTCGATGCGCATGGCATCGGTCTGGAGCCCGGCATGGATCAGGGTGGCGGCCGGCTTCGCCTTGCCGAGCCAGCGCTTCACCACTGGCCAGCAGGGCTGCCAGTCCTCCCGCCGCGGGACGATGAACAGCACCCGCACCGCGTCATCCAGGGTGCAGCCGGCCTGGGCCAGGGCGGCGGCGATGTTGCGGAAAGCCTGATCCGCCTGGGCCACCACGTCATCGGCGATGGTCATCGCCGCATAATCGTAGCCGGTGGTGCCGGAAACCCAGACATGGTCGCCATCCACCACCGCGCGGCTGTAGCCGATCTCCTCCTCGAAGCGGGAGCCGGAGGAGATGAGGCGGCGCCCGGCCACCGGTTCAGCGCGGCGTGCAGACCAGGACGGCGACGGCGCCGTCCGGGCCCGGGGAGTGCAGCAGCACCACGCGCTGGATGACGGCGACCTGGCCCTGGTCATCGGCCAGTTCCATGCCGGGCTGGGGGATGACGGGCAGTTCGATCAGCCCCTCATCCTTGGCCGGCTTGCCGACATCGAGGCCATCGGGGTCGAACCAGACGCGCACGCGAAAGCCCGGCATCGCCTTCTCCTCCTGCCGCTATTCCAGCCCTTCGTAGAAGTCGTTGCCCTTGTCGTCCATGACGATGAAGGCGGGGAAGTCCTCCACCTCGATCCGCCAGACGGCTTCCATGCCGAGTTCCGGGTATTCCAGCACCTCGACCTTCCTGATGCAGTCCTGCGCCAGCCGCGCCGCCGGGCCGCCGACGCTGCCCAGGTAGAAGCCGCCATACTTCTTGCAGGCGTTCAGCACCGCCTTGCTGCGGTTGCCCTTGGCCAGCATCACCATGGAACCGCCGGCGGCCTGGAAGGCTTCCACATAGCTGTCCATGCGCCCGGCCGTGGTCGGGCCGAAGCTGCCGGTGGCGAAGCCCTGCGGCGTCTTGGCCGGGCCGGCGTAATAGACCGGGTGGTTCTTCATGTAGTCCGGCAGGCCCTCGCCGCGGTCCAGCCTTTCCTGCAGCTTGGCATGGGCGATGTCGCGCGCCACCACCATGGTGCCGGTCAGCGAGACGCGGGTCTTCACCGGGTATTTCGAGAGCGTCGCGCGGATCTCGCTCATCGGCCGGTTCAGGTCGATCCTCACCACCTCGCCGCCCAGGATGTCGTCGGTCGTCTCCGGCAGGTATTTGGCCGGGTCGTGCTCCAACTGCTCCAGGAAGACGCCTTCGGGGGTGATCTTCGCCTTGATCTGCCGGTCGGCGGAGCAGGAGACGCCGATGCCGATGGGCAGGGAGGCGCCGTGGCGGGGCAGGCGGATCACCCGCACGTCATGGCAGAAATACTTGCCGCCGAACTGCGCGCCGACGCCCAGGTTCTGGGTCAGCCTGTGGACCTCGGCCTCAAGCTCCGTGTCGCGGATGGCGTGGCCGGACTTGTCGCCCTGGGTCGGCAGCGCGTCCAGGTAGCGGGTGCTGGCCAGCTTCACCGTCTTCAGCGTCGTCTCCGCGCTGGTGCCGCCGATGACGATGGCCAGGTGATAGGGTGGGCAGGCGGAGGTACCGAGCGTCTTGATCTTCTCCTCCAGGAAGGCCAGCAGCTTCGGCTTGTTCAGCACCGCGCGGGTCTGCTGGTAGAGGAAGGTCTTGTTGGCGCTGCCGCCGCCCTTCAGCACGAACATCAGGTGGAACTCGTCGGCATGGTGCTCGCCGGGCGCGGCCATGATGGAGAAGTCAACCGGCAGGTTGTTGCCGGTGTTCACCTCGTCCCACATGGTCAGCGGCGCCATCTGGGAATAGCGCAGGTTGGTCTCGGTATAGGTGCGGGCGACGCCGTAGCTGATGGCCTCCTCCTCGTCGCCCTGCACCCAGACGCGCTGGCCCTTCTTGCCGAAGACGATGGCGGTGCCGGTGTCCTGGCACATCGGCAGCACGCCGCCGGCGGCGATATTGGCGTTCTTCAGCAGGTCCAGCGCCACGAAGCGGTCATTGGCGCTGGCTTCGGGGTCCTGCAGGATATTCGCCAGTTGCCGCAGATGCCCGGGGCGCAGCAGGTGGGAGACTTCCCGGCAGGCGGTGAAGGCAAGCTGCTCCAGCGCCTGCGGCGTCACCTTCAGGACGGTCCTGCCTTCGACCTGGGTGGTCGAGACACCCTGGATATCCAGCTTGCGGTAAGGGGTCTGGTCCTCGCCCAGCGGGAACATCGGGCTGTAGAGGAAACCCGCCGGGCGGGCAGGGGCTTCGGCGGCGTCGAGCGGTGGGGTCACGGGCAATCTCCGCGCAGGCGCCGTCCGGCGGTATCCCGCCGGGCACGGCGCTCTCAGGTCGCGGCGGGCTTAGAGCATTTTCGGCGCCAAGGTAAGCGCCGGGGCAGTCGGGTCAGTCCCGCGTCGGGCGCCGGCGGAAGGCGTCCAGGCTGACCACCTG
>JAEWCI010000381.1 GCA_023390705.1 Pseudomonadota bacterium | reverse complement strand
GGGTCCGGTCCGTCCCCGCAAATGCCGTTGCGGCCCAGTATTGCAAGAATCTCGCCGTCATGTCGGCACCCGAAGGGTCTCAACGGTACGGCTTGTGACGGCGTGTTTTGATACATCGCTGATACATGTTGCGGAGCTGCACGCCCCTGCCGGGGCGAGGGTGCCTCTTGAGCGAGTGGCGCGATGTCTGACCCGTCGGAGGTCGGGAAGCGCACGGAGGCCGATGACGCAGAAGCGTCAATCGCCCTGACGGAGTCTCGGGTCCGCAGGAAGTCCCCTCACTTGCCTCCGCCGCTACGGGCCGGGCGCCAGTGCTCCTGGGTCGCCAGCGCGCCAGTTCTCAACTCGGTCCTCACCACTGCCCTCACCGGTCGTTCAACCGGCGTCCCCTCCCCGATCAGCTCACTCCTGAAAGTCCTCGCCATCGGCCCGGCGATCCGTCGCGTGGCCCGGCTCGTCTCCGTTTGAGCGCTCGAGGGTTGCGGCACTGCACCTCTGCAACGACCATGCGACGGGCAACCGGTAGACGCCGCCGAGGTTGGCGTCCCGGGAGGCGTGGTGCGGGTGTCTGACCGATCGACTTGATCACTCTGACGGCACCACTGGACGATCTGAGTAGCGTCTCCTTGAACGAGCGAGCTGCGTGGGGCTGGCCGTCCATGGGGACGCTCTCGAGCGGACGGTGATGGCCTGGGCGGTTCGCAGTCACCATTCCTCGCATCCCATCGAGCGTCAGGCCCGCTTGGAGCGCATCGGTTGGCGCCGAGATGGCACCGGATGCGCGTCGGTCAGAACCCGCCTCGGCTGCTTGACCAGGTGCGCCGCAGACGCTGTGAGAACACGGCACAGACTGGCTTGTTGCGCAAGCGCAACAAGCAAGGACGTGAGCGGACGATCGGCGCTGGACCTCGGGGCGCCCCAACGTGCTGGCAGCAGCGCCCTTGTCGACCCATCTCTCAGGCGTGGCCTGTCTCGGAGTGGACGTCGACGCGCTCGGGTAGTGGCGACGCCTCGCGAGCCGCGCCGCCGCGAGCCTCATTGAGCCCCCTAGGTGCTCCCAGGTGATTGGGCAGCCTGGACGCGGCAGAATCTCACGAGGCCTGATTGGACAGAGGAGCCGTAGAGACCGGTAGGGGCGCGTGATCGAATGATCCGAGCTGGCGCACGACTGATGGTCGAGACTGCTCGGTTCTCGGAACTTGTTGCATCTGATGGTCCCGGAAGCAAGACTGCGTGCGCCGTCTAGCTCTTGAGGAAGGGAGCTCGGAATGCGCCGATCTGTGGTTCTGCTCGCATCTGTCGCAGCGCTGGTCGTTGCCTCCGCCGCACCAGCCGGAGCACTCGACTCCGGGCTCGTCACGTACTTCTCAGCGACGTACAACGGCCAGATTCAATGCGCGCAAGGCAGGAACGGTATCGACGTTCAGAACAACTACAACGTCGGAGGCGGCGCGTACTCGTACGCTGCAAAGGACTTGTACTGCTCGAACAGGTTCTATCTGCCGAAGGACTGGATCGGCGTGCATCCCGTCATTCAGCGGTACTACAACTCGAACTGGTACACGCAGATCGACAGCGGCCTAGCTCAGAACTACGAGGTCGACTACAGGGTCGTCAGCGCTTGCTACGCCAACTGGATCAATGGCTACTGGTGGCGAATGGTTACGCAGCACATCGTCATCGTCGCAGGGGACTATCGCCAAACGCTCATCGTCACTGGAAACGTTTCGACGTGATCAACAGCGGACCGAGTCGAGGAAGGATCGATCTATGAACCAACTGTCGGTTGCCAAGCGCGTTGTTGCGGTCCTGGCCGTGGGAACGTCTGCAGTCGTGACGGCTGGCTGCGGTGCCGGACCAGAAAAGGTGTCGGCTGGTGGCGCCCCCGACAAACAGGCCGTGCAGGAACAGCCCCACGAACTGGGGCCGCCACCGCCAGAGACCCCGGTGGGCGTCCCGGTCGATCGAACCGACGGGATGGTGCCCGGCGAGCGTGTGCCGGTGATAAACGAGCGCAACGAGACGGGCTTCGTGGCTTGGGATGACATGATGGGCATTTCGCCTAAGCCGGTCGTCCCGATCACGGATGAAGCCGGCACGACCATCGCCTACTACGGCCACGGGTACGGGTGGATCACCATTGCCGAATACGAGAGCCCGGACTTCTCGCTGGACGACCTCATCGCTGAACACATGAAGCGGGTTACTCCGCCCGAGGGACTGAATTCGCCTCCCGACTAGCCAGTGCAGCTCTCAAGTCCCCAACATGGAACCCATCCGTAGGGGAGCCAACACTGCGAATACCTCGGTGACGGCTCAGGTCCGCAATCAGGAATCCCGACGTTCGCTACGCCGGGTGACCCGAGCGGACGCAGTTCCGGCAGAGTCGCGAGGGACCGGCCTCCAGCTTTGTGTTCGGTGGAAAGCTGCGATCACGCGTTGGGTTCCGAAGCCCACGCAGCCACCCGTGTACCGATGCGGTCGCTGACGGCTCGAAGCGAGTCGGGGAGAGCGTGAGCGTAGGTACGGATGAGCATGTCGGGGGAGTGGCCGAGAACGTCCGCAACCGCTCGCAGTTCACCGAGGTCGCTCGCTTGGCGCACCATGTGAGTCGCAGCGGTGTGGCGGAGTCCATGCGAAGTCAGCCGCGGGACCCCGGCTCTCCTCACCAGTCGGTCCAAGGTCTGATCGAAGTTCCCCGGCGAGAGCCGATTGCCGGTCCGTGTGGCCAGCACCATGTCTTGGTCGTCCCACTCAGGGCCTGCCAGCAGCCGCTCCTCTAGCTGCAGCTTCCGGTGCGTTGCGAGACGCCCGGCCGTATCGGCGTCGACGCCGAACGTCCTTCGCGATCGCTCGTTCTTCCCCTCGGTGAACACCGGCCGGCCCTCAACCTCGATCAAGGCCTCATCGATCCGCACCGTCCGCTCGTCGAACTCGATGTCGTCCCACTTGAGAGCGAGCAGCTCGCTGCGTCGAAGGCCGTACAAGGTCGACAAGCGGATCGGCCCCTCCCAGCGATGACCCTCGAGCGCACCGAGGAACCGGCGCACCTCGTCTTCGTCCCAGGCGTCCGCTTCGCGCAGCCGCTCGGGTTTCACGATTCGCTTCGGGACCGGTACACGACCGGCTGGGTTGCGTCGGATCAGTCCTTCATCGACCGCGTCCTCCAGGGAGGCGCGTAGCACCCGACGCACGATCGTGATCGAGCGCTTGTTGAGGAGCCCGCCGGCGGCTAGCTCCTCGTACCACCGCGCGACATCCTCGCGATCGAGTTGATCAAGTCGAACCGCTCCGAGTGCAGTGCGGATGTGTCCGGCGGCCCAGCGGTTCTGCATCTGGGACTTCTCGGTGATGTCAGTCTTCCCTGCGACCCAGCGGTCGACGACCCAGCCCACGGTTCCCCTACCGGTCCCCTCGACGCCCTCAGCTGCGAACCGTCGCGCCGCAGCTTGGGCCGATCGCTGACTGGCGAACGTGCCGAGCTGGCGCGGGCGGTGCCGACCAGTCTGCGTATCGATCCCATCGACCCGCACGGTCCACTTGTCGCGTTGCCGTCGTACGGTCGGCTGCCCGGTGGCCTTCCATCCCACTTTCGGTCCTCCCCATGTCGTCGAGTACCGGCCTGTACCGGCAGCTCCCGGCTCGTTAGCTGATACATCCCTGATACATCGGGCCGAAAACGCATCAGAGCCCCGGCGTGACCGGGGCTCTGAACGTACCGACAACCCCTGACAATCAAGGGTTCTGGGTCTGCGCGCTCGGAGGGAATCGAACCCCCAACCTTCTGATCCGTAGTCAGATGCTCTATCCAATTGAGCTACGAGCGCTGGTTGGAACCGTCAGATCCTAGACGGAGGCCGGAGGGCGGCCAATTGCGTACCGCCTGGCCGCCGGTGATCTCGTTCCCGGCGATCTCGTACGCCACGGTCACGCATGGGGTCGGCGGTGTACGAGTTCCCGACGGTTGGCGCGGACCCGGGTGCGGAGCTCGCCCGACGCAGTGGCCCGGACGCGCCGGCGGCCGGACC
>JAEWCI010000222.1 GCA_023390705.1 Pseudomonadota bacterium | reverse complement strand
TTCATGGGCAGCCACGACCGCGGGAATTCCCGCGACGGCTGCTGGGTGATGCTGCGGAGGGGAGGGCCTTCGCTACCCTATGCGGGCAGTTCCGGCGGCGGCACCGTGCCCGGGCGCGGGTCGATCGGCACCCGCCTGTCCAGGCCGGTCAGTTGCTCGAACAGCGCCGCCCCTTGCAGGGCCCGCTCGTCGCGCCGCGGCGGGGCGACGACCTGGAGGCCGATCGGCCGGCCATACTGGTCGAAGCCGCAGGGCACCGCGACGGCGGGGCAGCCGGCCAGGGTGATGGCCGCGTTCACCATGCTGGCCGCCATGTAGTTCTCCAGCTTCACCCCGGCGACGCTTTCCGGGTGGCGCAGCATCACGTCGAAGGCCGGGGTCGCCGCGCCCGGCGTGACGAAAAGGTCGTACTGGCCGAACATCGCCGCGACGCGGCGGTACCAGGCGGCGCGCTCGCGGTCCGCCCAGGCGAGTTGGCTGGGTGTCGCCTTCAGGCCGCGCTCGGTGTTCCAGATGATGTCGGGCTTGATGAGGTCGCGGTGGGTCTGCAACTGCGCCTCGCGGTCCACCACGAATTGCTGGCTGCGCAGCACCAGGAAGGCTTCCTGCAACGCGCCGAGATCGGGGGAGAATTCCTCCACGATGCAGCCGGCTTCCTCGAAGCGGCGCACCTCGCGGGCGCAGATGGCGCGGGTTTCGCGGTCCACCGGCAGGGCGCCGTTGAAATCGGCGGTGAAGGCGATGCGCCTCGGCCGCTCCGCCGCCGCCGCCGCGACCGCCGCTTGGTAGCTCCGCGCCGGCGCGTCATAGGTCAGCGGGTCGAGCGGGTCCCAGCCTGCCATGCTGTCCAGGAACAGGGCCACGTCCGGGACGTTGCGCGCCATCGGCCCCTGCACCGAGAGCGGCGAGAACAGCGTGTTCGGCGTGCCGCGCGTGACCCGCCCCGGCGAGGGCCGCAGCCCGACGACGCTGCAATAGGTGCCGGGCCGCCGCAGGCTGCCGCCATGGTCCGAGCCATGCGCCAGCCAGGCCTCGCCCGTCGCCACGCTCACCGCGCCGCCGCCGGTGGAGCCGGCGCAGGTGAGGGAGGTGTTCCAGGGGTTGCGGGTGCGGCCGAAGACCTCGTTGAAGGTCGAGCCGCCGGCGCCGAATTCGGGCGTGTTGGACTTGGCGATGACGATGCCGCCCTTGCGCTCGATCCGCTCCACCAGCGGGTGGCTCTTCTCCGGCACATGGTCCCTGAAGATCGGCGAGCCATAGGTGGTGCGGACGCCGGCGACATCCGTCAGGTCCTTGATGGTCACCGGCAGGCCGCCAAGCCAGCCGGCCTCGCCCTCCGCCTCCCGCCCCTGGCCGGCCATCAGCCGCTTCGCATGGTCGCGGGCGCGGTCGAAGCAGGTGGTGGGCAGGGCGTTCACCGCCGGCTCGACCGCGGCGATGCGCGCGGCGGCGGCATCGATCAGTTCCAGCGGCGTCACCTCCCGCCGTTGCAGCCGGGCGACGGCTTCGGTGGCGGTGAGGCGGATCAGCTCGTCGGACATCGCAACTCTCCCTGACCGCGCCATTGCAGCCGGGGCGGCGCGATCAGGCAAGCGGCTTCAGCCCGCATCCTCATAAGGGTTGGTCGTGCCGCGCAGGTTGATGCGGATCGGCACGCCGGGCATCTGGAAGGCTTCGCGGAAGCTGTTGACCAGGTAGCGGCGCCAGTCCTCCGGCAACTGCTCCGCGCGGGTGCCGAACACCGCCAGGGTCGGCGGGCGTGCCTTGGGCATGGTGGCGTAGCGCAGCTTGATCCGCCGGCCTTCCACCAGCGGCGGCGGGTGGCGGGCCAGCGCGGCCTCGAACCAGCGGTTCAGTTCGCCGGTCGGGATGCGGCGGTTCCACAGCGCGTGGGTGGCGCGCACCGCCGGCATCAGCTTCTCCACCCCGCGCCCCGTGGCGGCCGAAAGCGGCACCACGGTGATGCCGCGCAACTGCGCGAGCGAGGCTGTCAGCACGTCCTCCAGCTTGCGGCGCGTGGCGTTGCGGTCCTCCACCGCGTCCCATTTGTTCAGCGCGACCACCACGGCGCGGCCCTCGCGCTCGGCCAGCCGGGCGATGCGGAGATCCTGTTCGTCCATGCCCAACAGGGCATCGACCACCAGGATCACCACCTCGGCCTCCTTCAGCGCGGCGATGCTGGCGCCGACCGACATCTGCTCCAGCTTCTGCTCCACCCGGGCGCGCTTGCGCATGCCGGCGGTGTCCACCAGCCGCACCCTGCCGCCCGAGGCGTCGCGCCATTCCACCGCCACCGCGTCGCGGGTCAGGCCGGGTTCCGGGCCGGTGATCATCCGTTCCTCGCCCAGCAGGGCGTTCAGCAGGGTGGACTTGCCGGCATTGGGGCGGCCGACGATGGCGATGCGCAGCGGCCGGTCGGGGTCCTCGGCGTCCTCCCCGGCTTCTTCCGGCAGATTCTCCCGCACCGTGGCGTGCAGTTCGGAAATGCCGTCGCCATGCTCGGCGGAGACCGCGACGGGGTCGCCGAGTCCCAGCTCATAGGCTTCCAGCGCCGCCTGGCCGCCCAGCCGGCCTTCGCATTTGTTCGCCACCAGCAGCACCGGCACCGGCTGGCGCCGGAGCCAGCGGGCGAAGGCGCGGTCGGAAGCGGTGATGCCGCTGCGCACATCCACCACGAAGAGCGCGAGGTCTGCCTGGCGCAGCGCCGCTTCCGAGGAGGCGCGCATGCGGCCGGGAATCGTCTCGGGGTCGGCTTCCTCCAGCCCGGCGGTGTCTATCAGCCGCCCCTGGCGGCCGCCGCTATTCGCCTCCGCCACCTTGCGGTCGCGGGTGCCGCCGGGGG
>JAEWCI010000143.1 GCA_023390705.1 Pseudomonadota bacterium | reverse complement strand
TAACACCCATGCGCCCTGGTGGCGGGTGCTGCGCGCCACGGCCGGCGGCGTGCTGCGCAACCCCATCGTGGTCGCGGTGCTGGCGGCGCTGGCCTGGCGGCTGCTGGCGCTGCCCCTGCCGCCCGCCTTCGTCACCCGCACGCTGCAGATGCTGGGGGCCGCGGCGCCGCCGGTCGCGCTGTTCTGCCTCGGCGCCAGCCTGGTCGCCTTCGATGCCCGCACCGCCTGGCGGGAAACGCTGCTCGCCACCGGGCTGAAGCTGCTGGCGATGCCGCTGCTGGTCTGGCTGCTGGCATGGGCCATGGCGCTGCCACCGCTGGAAACCGCCGTCGCGGTGGTGGTGGCGGCCATGCCGACCGGCGCCAACGCCTTCCTGCTGGCGCAGCGCTACCGGGTGGGGGCGGCGCGCTCCGGCGCGACGGTGCTGGTTACCACCCTGCTTTCGGTGGTCAGCCTGGCGGTGCTGCTGGGGCTGTTCCGGCTGGGTTGATGCGGCGGGCGGCTTGCGGTGTGATCCCCGGCACAGCGGAGGAATCGCCCATGGACAACCCGGTCAGCTTCATCTCGGACGGCGTCACCCTGGCCGGCGACCTGCATGTTCCGAACGACATCAGGCCCGGCGAGCGCCGACCCGGCTTCATCGTCCTGCACGGCTTCGCCGGCTCCAAGGACAATTCCCATGCCGAGCTGATGGCGCGCATGCTGGAAGGCTGGGGCTATGTGGTTCTGCGCTTCGACTTCCGCGGCTGCGGCATGAGCGGCGGCAGGCGCGGCTACATCCTCTGCTTCGACCAGGTGGCGGACACCAAGAACGCGCTGAACTGGCTGAGCGAGCGGCCGGAGGTGGACCCGAAGCGTATCGGCGTCATCGGCCATTCCTTCGGCGCCGCCGTCGCCACCTATGCCGCCGCCGTGGACCAGCGCTTCGCCGCCTGCATCTCCTCCTGCGGCTGGGGCCATGGCGAGCGGAAATTCCGCGGCCAGCACCCGGGCGAGGCCTGGGAGCGCTTCACCAGGCTGCTGGCCGACAACCGCCGCCACAAGGCCGAGACGGGCGAGACGCTGATGGTGCCGCGCTTCGAGGTGGTGCCGATGGCGCCGCATCTGCGCGGCAACATCTCGCCGAGCGCGCAGATGACCGTGGCCGGCGACACCGCGCAGAGCATGTTCGACTTCAGGGCGGAGGACGTGGTGCACCAGATCAGCCCGCGCCCGGTGCTGTTCCTGCACGGCTCCGACGACACGGTGACGCCCACCGAGCAGTCCCTGCGGCTGTGGGAGAAGGCGGAACAGCCGAAGGAGCTGGTGCTCATCACCGGCACCGACCATTTCCCGCTGGCCAACAACAACCCGCGCACCCGGGCCATCCTCAAGGGCTGGCTGGACCGCTTCCTGCCGGTGGCCGCCTGATGCCGCGCATCGCCCCCGCCGCGCTCCGCCGGCTTGCCGAGGCGCTGTTCACCGCCGAGGGCGTCGGCGCCGAACACGCCGCGACCTGGGCCGAGGTGCTGGTCTGGGCCAATTTGCGGGGCGTGGACAGCCATGGCGTGCTGCGCATCCCGCGCTACCTGGAGCTGATCGGGCTGGGCCAGCTCAAGGCGCGGCCGGAGATGCAGCTATTGCGCGGCGCCGGGGCCATCGCCCTGCTGGACGCTGACCGCGCGCCGGGCCCCGTGGCGATGCAGCGGGCGATGGACGAGGCGATCGCCCGCGCGCGGCAGGTGCATGTCGGCTGGGTGGTGGCGAAGGAGATCACCCATGCCGGGGCGGTGGGGCATTTCGCCCTGCGCGCCGCCGAACAGGGCATGGCGGGGCTGGTGATGACGGCCAGCATCCCGCTGATGGCCTGGCCGGGCAGCAAGGGGGCGGTGGTCTCCACCAACCCCATCGCCATTGCCATGCCGGCCGAGGGCCGCGCCCCGCTGCTGCTGGACATGGCGACCAGCCAGGTCTCCAACGGCAAGGTGCTGGCGGCAAAGGATGCCGGCACGCCGATCCCGGCCGGCTGGGGCGTGGACAAGGAAGGCGCCGACACCACCGACGCCGCCCGGGTCGCCACCCTGCTGCCGCTGGGCGGCCCGAAGGGTGCCGGGCTTTCGCTGATGATCGAATGCCTCACCTCTCTCGCGGCCATGAACCCGGTGATCGGCCCCGCCCTGCGCGGCGAGCTGGCCAAGGGCGACACCCGCATGAACGGCGTGGCCATCGCGCTGGACATTGCCGCCTTCGGCGATGGCGCGGCCATCCGGCGGGAAGTCGCCAGCCTGGCCGGCACCATCAGGGCGCAGCCCAGGGCACCGGGCGCCGAGACCATGCTGATGCCGGGCGAGCGCGGCGACGCGGTGAGGGCGAAGCGGGAGCGCGAGGGCATTCCGCTTCCCAAGGGCACCTGGGAAAGGCTGGCGAAGGAGGCCAGCAAACGCGGCATCGCCATGCCTGAAGCCATCGGCTGACGCCTCCTCCTCCGCCGCGCCGTGAGCGGCGGAGCAGTCGGGCGGAAGCAACGGCTTGGCTTTGCCGGGCCGGCAGCCGGTATCCTGGCCGTGCGTCCCGCCTGAGCGACTGCATCCGCCGCGCCGGCCCTGCCAGGTGGCATCTCGTGAGAGGAGGCCGTGTTGAAGGCCAAGAGTTCCGGGGTGCGGTCCCGGACGGGCAGTGCCCTATTGCGACGTGCGGAGAGGAGGCTACTCGTCCCGCCGCGGGCGGGAGAGCAGGCAGGTGACGGCTTCCGGGACCGTCAGCTCCCCGGCCAGCAGGGCGGCGACGGCGGCGCAGATGGGCAGTTCCACCCCGGCCTGCGCGGCGCGGGCCAGCAGGGCCGGGGCGGTCGCCACGCCTTCCGTCACCCCGGCGCGCTCGGCCAGCACCTCGGCCAGCGCCCTCCCCTGCCCCAGCGCGATGCCGAGGGA
>JAEWCI010000102.1 GCA_023390705.1 Pseudomonadota bacterium | reverse complement strand
GCCGTCGGCAGCGCGGCGGCTCCGGGCGGCGAGCCGCCGCAGCAGCATGCCGCGGAAACCACGGGGGTGATCCTGATGGCCCATGCCGCCTCCCCGGAGAAGCAGGCCCGGGCGGAGGAGATCATGCGGGCCTGCGGCGCCACCCGGATCTGGCGCCAGGAAGGCGCCTGACGGGAAAGGCTCCGGCGGCAACCCGCCGGCCTGGCCGGGGCGGGCGCCTGGAGCCGACCACGGACGGAGCTGGGGTTCCGGGAGCGTGAATCGGCCGTGCAAACAACGACCTACGGCGGATTGGCGCCCGGTCCTGAAGACCATCCGCCGTGGCGGCGCCCCGGCATGACGGGAACATCCATGCCGGTGCCATGAGCCATTTCGGCCGGGCCCGACTTCCGGCCCGGCGACTTTCGTGGAACACTGGCGGCCTCGTTATCGAGAGAGAGGGACGCCAGAGCGCATGAGCATCAAAGGCAAGGCCTATATCATGGGGGCCTTCGAGCACCCCCTGAGGCTGGCCAAGGAAAAGTCCGTCGCCCAGCTGCACGCGGAATGCGCGGCGGGCGCCCTGGCCGATGCCGGCCTGACCAAGGACGACGTGGACGGCTATTTCTGCGCCGGCGACGCCCCCGGGATGGGGCCGATCGGCATGGCCGACTACATGAACCTGAAGCTCAAGCATCTCGACAGCACCGAGATGGGCGGCTGTTCCTACATCGCCCATGTTGCGCACGCGGCCGAGGCGATTGCCGCGGGCAAGTGCAAGGTGGCGCTGATCACCCTCGCCGGCCGCCCGCGTTCCGAAGGCCATTCCGGCGCCACCCCGCGCATGCGCGGCGCCGATGCCCCGGACACCCAGTGGGAATTCCCGCTCGGCGTCGCCACGGTGAACGCCTATGCGCTGTGCGCCGCCCGGCACATGTATGAATACGGCACCACCGCCGAGCAGCTCGCCTGGATCAAGGTGGCGGCCAGCCACCATGCCCAGCACAACCCGCACGCCATGCTGCGCGACGTGGTGACGGTGGAGCAGGTGGTGAACTCCCCGCTCATCGCCACCCCGCTGCACCGGCTGGACTGCTGCGTCGTCTCCGATGGCGGCGGCGCGCTGGTGGTGGTGGCGCCGGAGATCGCGAAAAGCCTGAACCGCCCGAAGGTGAAGGTGATCGGCGCCGGCGAGAGCATGAAGGGCCAGATGGCCGGCGGGGTGGACCTGACCTATTCCGGCGCGGTGCGCTCCGGCCCGGCGGCCTTCGAGGAAGCCGGGGTGAAGCAGTCCGACATCAAGTATGCCTCGATCTACGACAGCTTCACCATCACCGTGCTGATGCAGATCGAGGATCTCGGCTTCTGCGAGAAGGGCCAGGGCGGCAAATTCGTTGCCGACGGCAACCTGATCTCGGGCGTCGGCAAGCTGCCCTTCAACACCGATGGCGGCGGGCTGTGCAACAACCACCCGGCCAACCGCGGCGGCATCACCAAGGTGATCGAGGCGGTGCGCCAGCTCCGTGGCGAAGCGCATCCGGCGGTGCAGGTGAAGAATTGCGACATCGCGCTGGCCCATGGGACCGGCGGGCTGCTGGGCAGCCGCCACGGCAGCGCCACCCTCATCATGGAGCGGGAGTGACACCGATGGCCAGCACGGAACGCGCGATTCCCGCGCCGATCTACACGGCCGAGACCGCCCCCTTCTGGGAGGCGGCGAAGCAGGGCAAATTCCTGCTGACCTGGTGCAAGGACACCAACAAGGCCTTCTGGTACCCGCGTGGCGTCTCGCCCTTCACGCTGAGCAACAACGTGGAATGGCGTGAGGCTTCGGGCCGCGGCACGATCTACAGCGTCAGCGTGATGAAGCGCGCGCCGCAGGTCTATGCCATTGCCTATGTCACGCTGGACGAAGGCCCCACGATCATGACGAACATCGTGGATTGCGACTTCGACAAGCTGGCCATCGGCCAGAAGGTGAAGCTGGTCTGGAAGCCCACCCAGGACGACGGCCCGCCCTACCCGATGTTCACGCCGGCCTGACGAAACGCCGGCATAGCGCAAGGGGCCGCCTTCGGGGGGCCCTTTTTTCATTCGCGGCAGAGCGCGGCGTGGTGGAGGCGCCGGGGGACGCGACTCCACCGCGCCCTGCTTAATCGCCCGCCGCCAGCCGCGCCACCTTCCGGCCGCTTGCCGCCTCATCGTTCGCGGCATGCGGCGGCAGGCTGGCGTCGATGCGCTGGAAGGTCGCCAGCGCCTGGCCGACGATCTGGTCCATGTTGTAGTAGCGGTAGGTTGCCAGCCTGCCGACGAACCAGACATCCGGCGTGGCATCGGCCAGCGCCTCATACCGCTTGTACAGCGCCTGGTTCTCCGGCCGGGGGATCGGATAGTAGGGGTCGCCCTCGGCGCTGGGATATTCGTAGGTGATGCTGGTGCAGGGATGCTCCTGCCCCGTCATGTGCTTGTACTCGCTGATGCGGGTATAGGGCACATCCTCGGCCGGGTAGTTCACCGTACCCACCGGCTGGAATCGCGCCTGTTCGAGCGTGCGGTGTTCGAAGCGCAGGCTGCGGTAGGGCAGCCTGCCGTAGCGGAAGCCGAAATACTCATCCACCGGCCCGGTCCAGATCAGCCGCCGGTAGGGCACCTGGTGCCGCACCTGGCGGAAGTCCACGCCGGTGCGGAGCGTGATGTTGGGATGCGCCAGCATCCTTTCGAACATCCGCGTGTAGCCTTCCTTCGGCATGGCCTGGAAGGCATCGGTGAAGTAGCGGTCGTCGCGGTTGGTCCGCGTCGGCACCCGCGCCGTCACCGATTTGTCCAGTTCGGAAGGGTCCAGCGCCCATTGCTTGCGGGTGTAGCCGCGGAAGAACAGCTCGTACAGCTCCCGCCCCACCTTGGAGACGACGACATCCTCCGAGCTGCGGATTTCCGGCACCTGTTCGGCCCGCGCCGCCAGCCAGTCCTCCACCTCGCCCTCGCTCAGCGAAAGCCCGTAGAGGCGGTTCACCGTGTCGAGGTTGATCGGGATCGGCACCCGCACCGGCTGGCCGGTCAGCGGGCTGCGCACCTCGGCCAGCACCCGGTGCTCGTACGGCCGCCAAGCGGTGAAGCGGGAGAGATGGTCGAAGACCTGCTTCGAATTGGTGTGGAAGATATGCGGCCCGTAGCGGTGCATCAGCACCCCGGCCTCGTCGTGGTGGTCATAGGCATTGCCGCCGATATGCGGCCGCCGGTCGATCACCATCACCCGCTCGCGCCGCACGCTCGCCAGGCGCTCCGCCAGCACGCTGCCGGCAAATCCGGCGCCGACGATCAACCAGTCATACATGCGCCATGCTCCCGGCGGTGGTGATGGTGGCGGGGGTGGCAAGGCGCTGAGCCTGCCGCATGTGCTGGCACATCGAGGCCCAGGTACGGTCCCAGGAAAGCCGCGCCAGCCGGCGATCCACCTGGGAGAGCCAGGGCTCGCGCGGGCGTTCCAGCAGGCGTTGCAGCGCCGCGGCGAAGGCCGGCGGGTCCTCGGCAATCTCCACCAGCCCGGCCTCGCCCCAGTCCCGCACCACATCGGTGTTGGGGGTGGACACGACCGGCAGGCCGGCGGCGAGGAATTCCGGCGTCTTGGTCGGGCTGATGAAGCGCGTGCTCTCGTTGCGCGCGAAGGGCATGAAGCCCAGCTCCCAGCCCGCCAGGTAGGAAGGCAGCTCGGCATACTGCCTGCCGCCCAGCCAGTGGATGTTGGGCAGGCGCGGCAGGGTGGCGGGGTCTATCTTCACCACCGGCCCGATCATCACGAAGGACCAGTCCGGCCGCGCCGCCGCCAGGGCGCCGACCAGTTCCGTGTCCATCCGCTCATCCACCACGCCGAAGAAGCCGATCCGCGGCCGCGCGATCGCGGCCTGGTCGGCCGGCTCCGGCAGGCCCTGGCGCGCGGCGGCGAAATGCGTGGCGTCGATCGAGGAAGGGAAGCAATGCACCTGCGGGTGGCGATGGCGCTTCGCTTCGTAGAGGCTGCGGCCGCCGGTGAAGACCAGGTCGGCGCGTTGCAGCAGCGCGCGCTCCAGTTCCAGCATATGCGGCGGCGCGCCGCGGAAGGCGGACAACTCGTCCATGCAGTCATAGACGGTGAGGTCGGGGCGCAGATGGCTGGTGAAGGCCAGGGCCATCGGCGTGTAGTACCAGGCGATCAGCGGCCGCCCGGCCTCGGCGGCCAGGGCTTCGTCCAGCAGCCTGCGCTGCGTGGCGAGGATGGCCGGTTCCGAAAGCCCCTCCGGCAACAGCGGCACCGCCACCGTCACGCCTTCCGCCGTCTCATGGCGTTCCAGCTTCGGGCTGATGCCAGGCGAGAAGACCGGCTCCTCGACGAACAGCACGTCATGGTCGCGCGCCGCGCGCGTGAGCAAATGCTGCGGCCGCTGGAACACGAAATTCCACCGCAGGTGCGAAAGGCACAGCAGCAGGGGAAGCGCGCCGCGGGCACGCGGCGGAACAACGGTGCCCGGTGGGGCATCGGTCATGCGGAGGTCCCTTTCGCATCCAGGTCAACGGGAACCGCCAACGAGGAGCCGCCGGCGGCAGAACGGGCCAGGACCTGCCGCCCGTATCGGGGCCGGGCGAAAAGGCCCGGTCAGGGCGGAAGGCGCATGGATCGCTGATGCCGCTTCAACGCGGGTGTCACGCGGGAAGTTTCTCGCCGCTCCCGGTTTCGTGCCCGGAAACCGTTGTCAGGGCGTCTCCAATACCTTGTCGCGGTAATTGCAGTGTGCAACGGCGGGGCAGCGCCAGCATTCCGGCAGCCGCGCCTTGCAGATGTAGCGGCCGTGCAGGATCAGCCAGTGATGCGCATCGCGCAGCAATTGCGGCGGGCAGCGTTTCACCAGCCCGTCCTCCACCTCGCGCGGGGTCCTGCCCGGCGCGAGGCCGGTGCGGTTGCCGATGCGGAAAATATGCGTGTCCACCGCCATGGTGCTTTCGCCGACGGCGACGTTCAGCACCACATTCGCGGTCTTGCGGCCGACCCCGGGCAGCGCCTCCAGCGCCTCGCGCTCGCGCGGGACCTCGCCGCCATGCTTCTCCACGAGCTGCGTGGCGAGCGCCGCGATGTTTCTCGCCTTGCCCTGCCATAGCCCGATGCGGCGGATATGGGGCCCGATACCTTCCGCCCCCAGCGCCGCCATCGCCACGGGCGTGGGGGCGGCGGCGAACAGCGCCGGGGTGCACTTGTTCACGGTTGCGTCGGTTGCCTGGGCAGAGAGCACCACGGCGACCAGCAGGGTGAAGGGATCGTGGTAGATCAGTTCCGTCTCCGGCGCCGGGTTGGCGGCGGCGAGGGCGTGGATGAAGGCGGCGGCCTGCTCGGCCGACATGCGGCGGGCGCGACGCGGGTCGCGGGCGGTGCCGTGCAGGGGGGCTTGCGCGGCGGCTGACGATCTCGGCATGAGGCGACTATGGCAGGATGGCTGTTGCATCCCAATTCCCCCCACGCCATGACGCGGCCGAGCGAGCCCGTGCTGTTCGAGGCCCTCTGCACCCCGCCCCGCGGGCTGGGGCGCAAGGGGCTGCTGATCCTCGGCACCGGCATGCTGCTGGGGGCGGTGGCGATCGGCCTGCTCTTCCTGCTGCTCGGCGCCTGGCCGGTGCTGGGCTTCATGGGGCTGGAGGTGGCGGCAGTCTTCGCCCTGCTGGCGGTGCAGCGGCGCTGGAGCCGCCGCGCCATGGAACTGGTGGTGCTGAGCGAGGGCAGGCTGACCATCAGCCGCACCGATGCGCGCGGCCGCCGGCGGGAAGTGGTGATGGACCCTTACTGGGCCCGGCTGCGGCTGGAGGAACGGCCCGGCCGGGTCAGCGCGCTCAGGTTGCATCAGCGCCAGCGCGCGGTGGAGATCGGCACCATGCTGGGCGAGGAGCAGAAGCGCGACCTGGCCGAGGCACTGGGCGCCGCGCTCCGCCGCTACCGCGAACCGGTCTTCGACAACCCGCAACTGCTGGAGTGCTGAGGCGCGGCAGGCCGCGCCGGAGGCCGGCAGCGGCTTGCGCGTCATCCTGAACGCGCGGATGGCTGCCAGCCATTCGCCGTTGACCAGCTTCGCGCTTCCGGCCGTTCACGCCCGTCCGCGCCCTGACCTTGTTTTCGGCGCATATTCCACGTCGGTTGAACGCATGCGTTCAACCCTACACTCCGGCTGAACATACCCCGGCCCTCACAGCGCCACCCGCACCAGGGCCAGCGCCGCCAGGCCGCAGCCGAGCGCCGCCAGCAGCCCGCCGCGCAGCAGGAAGAAGCCCAGCAC
>JAEWCI010000643.1 GCA_023390705.1 Pseudomonadota bacterium | reverse complement strand
GTGCACGCCATGGGCATCGGCCACTGGATCCTCGCGCCCGGCCTCGGCCTGGCCGCCGAGCAGAGCTTCACCCTTTGGCAGCAGGAAGCCGCGGCCGCGGCGGGAGTGCAGGATGCCTGAGCGCATTCAGCGCCGCCGCACGAAAGGTTGGCGGATGCCCGAGGGCGCGGTCTACGTCGGGCGCGGCAGTCGATGGGGAAACCCCTACGATTGGCGCGAGGCCCCGATCGATGTTTGCACACCGGAATGGGCTCGTGGCGCTGCAGTCGATGCGTTCCGCGAGAAACTGCTGACGGGCTACGGTGAGCGCAATCTCGGCTTCACCTTCGACGACGTGAAGGCGGCACTACGGGGCAAGACCCTGTGCTGCTGGTGCTCGCTCGAGCATCCCTGCCACGCCGATGTCCTGCTGGCGATGGCCAACCAACCACTGCGATGCGAGGCCGCCGATGGCTGATAACCACCGGCGGCTCGACAAGATTGGTCAACGCCTAAGCAGCCGCTTCAGACGCTCAATCAGCAGCAGCACTGCAGATACCAACTGCGTGAAAAGCAGGGCGATGCGGAGAAGGTCTTCCATTAGGGGTCAGTCCACACGAACGGAAGAGCGCTGCCACGTCGTGGTCAGCTACTGTTCCGGTCGTGCGTCACCTGGGACCGCTACCCCCGAGCGCGCGCACACATGCTGCTATTGCGCGGTAAGCACAGCCGAAGCTGAGGAGCCGAGTCGCAGCATCATCGGCAGACCCCACTCTACCGGCACCCTTACTGCAGTGCAACCAATTGCATCGGCTGGGCGAGGCTGACATGCCCAGCGGCCCCCGCCCCTCCAGTCTGCCGCCCGGCCTGGCGCCGCTCTTCCTCTCCCGTGAGCAGGCAGCGGAATTCGTGGGGGTCAGCGCGCGAGTCTTCGATGCGGAGGTCGCCGCCGGCCTCTGGCCGAAGGCGGTCCGCCGTGGGGCCAAGGAAGGTGCCTTGACCTGGTATCGCCCGGCGCTGGAGGCTATGGCCGCCACCCGCCACGGCCTGGTGGCGGCCGGGCCCGGCCCAGCCCAGCCGGGGGTCGAAGATGCCAAGGCAGCCGCTGAAGCCGCTGCGATCCAGGGAGTGCGCGATGCCCAGGCCCGTAAGCAGCGGCATCAACACCGTCCGGCGAAAGCGCGCTGACGGCACTGTCACTGTCGATTTCTATCACCGCCGCACCGGGGCCCTGATCGGCCGCGAGCGGGACGGCATGACGCGCGAGGTGGCGATCGCCCGCGCGGCTGCGATCGAAGCCGAGGCACAAGGGCACACCGGCCCGCCCAGTGGCAGCTTCGGCGAGCTGTGCGTGCTCTACCTGAAAAGCCCGGCATTCCGGCAGCTGCGGCCGCGTACCCAGGCCGAATACCGCGATCACATCGAGATCCTGCGTGAGGCCTGGGAGACGGTGCCGCTGCCCGCCATCACCCGGAAGGCCGTGGCCGCGATGCACCACGCCTATGAGGACCGGCCATGGCGCGGCAATGCCATCCTGCGGACGCTGCGCCTGGTGCTGAACCACGGCATCTACGAGCTGGAGCTGCCCGGCTTGGTGAAGAACCCGGCCGAGCACTTCACGCTGTACGAGACGCGGCCGCGGGCGCAGACCTGGGACCAGGGGCGGATAGAGGTGTTCCTCGAGGCCGCTTCTGCCATTGGCCAGCCGAGGCTGCGCAAGGCGATGGCGCTGCTGCTCTACACCGTGCAGCGGCCCGGCGACGTGCTGACGATGACGCGGCCGATGATGTGGCAAGGGGAGGGGGATCGCTGGTGGATCCGGCTGCGCCAGGCGAAAACCGGCACGGCGATCGACGTGCCCTGCCACCAGCGCTTGGCCGAGGAGCTGCAGCGCGAGGAGCCGCCAGCCAAGCCCGGCGCCGGTGATTCCCTGCTGCTACTGCCGAGCCCGCGCGGCCTGCCCTGGCGCTACCGGAATTTCGCCCGGGCCTGGGACAAGGTGGGGGCGCGGGCGAACCTGCGGCTGGCGCGGCTGGCGATCGCGGCGCGGGGCGGGCTGCCGCCGGTCTCCGCGCCGGAAGCGCGGGCCAAGGCGAAGGCTGCACTACGCGCCGGGCTGATCGAGAACCTGCAGCGCCGTGACCTCCGGCGCACCGGTGTGGTGCAGATGGCCCTGGCTGGCGCCACCACTGCGCAGATCGCTGCGCTGGGCGGCTGGGGCATCGATTACACTCAGCGGATCATCGACACCTACCTGCCCAGGAAGGGCGAGGTGGCGCTGGGCGGTGTGGAGCGGTGGGAGAAAGCCAGCGGCGAGAGGGTGGTGCCGCTGGCGGGGCGGAGGCGCTAGGCTTCGCCCAGCATGACAGCCGTGCGCTCTTCGTCGGATAGCACGTTGTGCTGTCCCACTGTGGCGACCACCCATGCCCGAACCGTTGGCGACAATGGGCCAAGGCAGTTGGTCGGATCAGACATGGCGGACAGCACCAAGTCGGGCGGCAGCTCCAACATGATTGCCGTGTCAATGTAGCAAGTTTTCTTCAGGAAAGTCGCGCTGAAGGCGTCAAGCTCAACTGCTGCTGCAGCAGCTCGCCGCCCTGGCGGCTTTGCAGAGTTGATATAGAAGAACCATCCCTTATCGGGGCAAATGCAAACAGCGAATTTCCCGTGCCCGATGCCCGGTGGCGAAACGTGCAGAACATCCCATTTCGCCAACGGCCTCATTGCTGTCTAATGGCTTAGCGAGCGAAAAGGGCATACTCGCGGAGTTGCTCCCGGACTGCTTCCTGCTCTTCCTCCGGAGCCCACAATGCGAGGTCGATATCTGCCGCTTTGGCGCCGTCAGGTTTACCGTACCAAGCCGCCTTCCACGCATGATCTTTGTGGGTCAGTTGCCGTAATGCTCGAAAGCCAGCACCGCGATGGCCCGCGATAACTCGCTCAAGACATTCGATGTCGGAGCCTGACAGAAACTGAAATGGCCGGGACGCATCGCGTGAGAAGACCTGCTGCCGCTCACCGGACGGCCCTACCGAAAGCCGCACTGTCACCCGCTCTAACAAATACTGCGCATTCAGCTTCGCTTCGTCCAAACGCGATCCACTTAGGCCGACATTCGCATCTGCAGCGGCAGCCAGCATATTGCGGACACACGAGGGAACTGGACCATGCTCCATGGCCACATAGCGGTCGAACACAATCGGGCGGCCCCAGTCGAGCAGATGCTCCTTGTCGGCTAGATACAACAACTTTCCGACAAAGTACTGAGTTTCGCCCGGTCGCGCACGCGCGATCAAATCGATTGCCTCAGCCGCCTTCTCGGGACGGAAACGAAACTGGGGCGGCCGATTGTCCACCCAAGTCCGCATGAATCGCGAGAATTCGGTCACTGCATCTCCCGCCAGCCGCGGGCCTCCCGCTGATAGTGGGTAGCCGTAGAGATTTTCCGACTCGGCTTCAAGACGGCCTGCCGTCGATGGTTCCGTAAACCGGCCGATATGAGCCAAACGTGCAACAGACCTGTTGCGTTATCTGTTGCAGAACGGTGGATTCTGCAACCGCAGCCCATCTTAAACACCTGAATTTGTGGCGTCCCCGAGAGGATTCGAACCTCCGGCCCCCAGATTAGGAATCTGGTGCTCTATCCTGCTGAGCTACGGGGACCCAGCCGGATCTGTGTATCATGTTGCGGCCGCCAGGTCATCGGCCAGGGCAGCAACAAACCAATTGGGGGAAACGACCATATGCATCTGCCGCGACGGAGCCTGCTGGCCCTGCCGGCCGCTACCGGCCTGCTCGCCTTCTCACGGGCCCGCCCGTCCCTTGGCCAGGGCGCCTGGCCGAACCGGCCAATCCGCCACATCGTGCCCTTTCCGCCCGGCGGGTCGATTGACATCCTCTCCCGCCTCATCGCCGAACAACTGCAACAGCGCCTCGGCCAACCCGTGGTGGTGGAGAACCGGCCCGGGGCTGGCGGCAATGTCGGGATAGATGCCGTCGCCAAGGCCGCGCCGGATGGCTACACCTTCGGGTCGGCGCCGATCGGCGTCATGGCCATCAACCAGTTCCTCTATGGCCGCATGCCCTTCGATCCGGCGCGGGAACTGAAGCCCATCTCGCTGCTGTGGGAACTGCCCAATGTCGCGCTGGTCGCGCCGCAGCGTGTGCCGGCGCGGACCTTGGCGGAGTTGATTTCCTGGGCCAAGGCGCAGCCCGGCGGCATCATGTACGGCTCGCCGGGCAGCGGCACCACGGCGCATCTCTCGGTGGCGATGCTGGCCCGCCAGGCCGGATTCCAGGCCACCCATGTGCCCTTCCGCAGCGGCGCCCATGCCCTGCCAGCCATGCTGGCCGGCGACGTGCATTTCATGCTCGACAACCTGGCCACCTACCTGCCGATGATCCGCGACGGCCAGTTGCGGCCGCTTGCCGTCTCCAGCGCGGAACGCTGGCCGGACCTGCCGGAGGTGCCGACCATCGCGGAAGCCGGCGTGCCGGAATTCGTCATCACCGTCTGGGTGAATATGGTGGCCCCGGCCGGCACGCCGGACCCGGTCACCGAAGCAGTGGGCCGCGCCCTGCGCGAAGCCGCGACAGACGAGGCGGTGCAGCGCCGCTTCCTGGCCGCCGGCGCCCGCATCCGCTGGAGCACCCCCGCCGAAGCGGTGGCCCGTGCGGAGCGGGAACGGCCGATGTGGCAGGAGGCGGTGCGCAGCAGCGGCGTCCAGGCGGATTGACCGCAGTGGCGGCCGGGGCTGCCCCCGGCCGCCGGCAGCTTCAGTCGGACATGCCGACCGGCGGCCGCACATCCGGCGGGATGGGGCAGACATAGGGGGTGGCCGCGGTGCGCTCGGCATGGTCGGCCTTGGCGCGGGCGATGAGTTCGGGGTCCTTCAGCGCGTCCACCGCAGTGCCGGCCATCACCTTCGCCACATGCACCATGCCCTTGTGCGCCAGCGGCGTCTTGGCCTGCGCCGTCAACTGCCAGGAATGGCCCGGCGTGCCGATGGCATAGACCGCGCCGCGCGCCTGGATCAGCGGCACCGCCCAGGAAACATCGCCCACATCCGTGCTGCCCATCATCGGCGCGCCCACCGCCTCCAGCGGCACGATCTGGTCGCAGAGGGTGACACCCTTGCGCTCCTTCACGCCGAAGCGCCGCCAGCCGGTGGTGATGTCCTCCTCGTTCAGCGTCGCCTGGAATTGCGCCGCCAGCGCGCGGTCCTCGTCGTCGAAGGGCGGCGGGCCCAGGCGCATCATGTTGGCGTGCATCGCCTCGGCCAGCGGCGTGTTGATCAGCAGGTTCGAGACGGCCGATACCACCTTGGTCTCCACCGTCGTCTCCGTCATCAGCGCCGCGCCGTCGGCGATCTTGCGCACGCGGGCGATCAGCCGGTTCAGCTCCGGCAGGTCACGGGCGCGGATCAGGTAGCGCACCTTGGCGGTGGCCTGCAC
This sequence comes from Pseudomonadota bacterium, assembly GCA_023390705.1. Lineage (GTDB taxonomy): Bacteria > Pseudomonadota > Alphaproteobacteria > Acetobacterales > Acetobacteraceae > JAEWCI01. The sequence goes on along the minus strand of JAEWCI010000643.1, from coordinate 8,861 downwards.
CACGTTCGGCGCGATGCCGCCGGCATCGAGATAGGCGTAGTGGATGCGCGCGTCGCTCGGCATGTGCTCGCGCATGTAGTTCACGCCGACATTCATCAGTTCCACCGCGTCCAGCGCGCTGCGGCCCAGATGCGGCGCCGCCGCGGCGTGGCTGGAACGGCCGGTGAAGCTGAAATCTATGCGGGTATTGGCCAGCGACTTCATGTCGTCCACCGCGGTGAAGGCGGCGGGGTGCCAGGTCAGCGCGATGTCCACATCCTTGAAGGCACCGTCGCGCACCATGAAGCCCTTGGCCGCGCCGCCTTCCTCGGCCGGGCAGCCATAGTAGCGCACGCGGCCGGGCAGGTTGTTGGCCCTCAGCCAGTCCTTCACCGCCGCCGCCGCCAGCAGCGCGGCCGCGCCCAGCAGGTTGTGGCCGCAGCCATGGCCGTTGCCATCGCCCGGCAGCGGGCGCTTCTCCGCCACCCCGGCTTCCTGGGAAAGCCCCGGCAGCGCGTCGTATTCGCCCAGGATGGCGATCACCGGCCCGCCCTCGCCGGCCTCGCCCATCACGGCGGTCGGGATGCCGGCCAGGTTCCTCGTCACGCGGAAACCCTCGGCTTCCAGCATGGCGGTGTGTTCGGCGCAGGAACGGTGCTCAGCATAGCACAATTCGGGCATGCCCCAGACGCGGTCGGACAGCGCTTCGTATTCGGCCTTGCGGCTGTCCACCAGGCGCCAGATCTCCTCGGTGTTCTGCATCGAAAGCTCCCTTGGTCGGCGGCCATGGAAGCCGCCGCTTCCGCCCGGCGCAAGGGGGCGGCCACCTGCCGCGCAGGCATATCAGGCGCCACTGTCGAGCATCGCCAACCCGGCGGCGGCGGACAGGCCGCATCGGCCCGCAATCCCACCCCCTTCAGGCAGACGCTGGCCGGCGGTAGGGTCGCGGCCGGACATGGCATTGGGGAGCGGAACGGTGCAGCTTGGCATGGTCGGCCTGGGCCGCATGGGCGGCAACATCGTGCGGCGGCTGCTGCGCGCGGGGCATGATTGCGTGGTTTGGGACCGGGACCCTGCCCCCGGCGCCGCCCTGGCCGCGGAAGGCGCCCGTGCCGTGGAGGGCCTCTCCGCCATGGTCGCCGCGCTGGGTGCGCCGCGCGCCATCTGGGTGATGCTGCCGGCCGGAGAGGCGACGGAACAGGCGCTGCTCGAGCTTTCCGCGCTGCTCTCACCGGGCGATGTGCTGATCGATGGCGGCAACTCGATGTGGAAGGACAGCATGCGCCGCGCCGAAATGCTGCGCGGGAAGGGGCTGCACTTCCTGGATATCGGCACTTCCGGCGGCGTCTGGGGGCTGGAGCGCGGCTATTCCCTGATGATCGGCGGGGAGGATGCGGTGGTCCGCCGCCTGGACCCGATCTTCGCCGCCCTGGTGCCCGGCAAATCCGCCGCCCCGCCCACCCCGGGCGCCGAGGGCCGCGACCCGCGCCCGGCCGAGGGCTATGTCCATGCCGGGCCGAACGGCGCCGGGCACTTCACCAAGATGATCCACAACGGCATCGAGTACGGCATGATGCAGGCGATGGCCGAGGGCCTCGACATCCTGCACCAGTCGAAGGTCGTGACCACCAACCTGGCCGATGTCACCGAAGCCTGGCGCCGCGGCAGCGTGGTGGCCAGTTGGCTGCTCGACCTCACCGCGCAGGCGCTGGCGGCGGAGGAGGATCTGGGCAGCTATTCCGGCCATGTCTCCGACAGTGGCGAGGGCCGCTGGACGGTGGATGCGGCGGTGGAGCAGGGCGTGGCCGCGCCGGTGCTGGCAGCGGCGCTCTTCGCCCGCTTCACCAGCCGCGACGAGGAACGCTTCGCCATGAAGGCGCTCTCCGCCATGCGCAAGGGCTTCGGCGGGCATCTGGAGCCGCCGAAGAAGTGACCCGCCGCGTCCTGGTCATGGGCGTCTCCGGCGCCGGGAAGTCCACGGTGGGCACGCTGCTGGCGCGGCGCCTGGGCGTGGATTTCGCCGATGCCGATGATTTCCACCCGGCCGCCAATGTGGCGAAGATGCGCGCCGGCTCGCCGTTGACCGACGAGGACCGCTGGCCCTGGCTGGATGCCATCGGCGCCTGGCTGGACGGACGGGAAGCGGCGGGCGGCGTGGTCACCTGCTCCGCGCTGAAGCGCCTCTACCGGGACCGGCTGCTGGCCACGCGGCCCGGGGTGCGGCTGCTCTATCTGCACGGTGATCCGGCGCTGATCATGGCACGGCAGGCGGCTCGGCAGGGCCATTTCATGCCGGCCAGTCTGATGGCGAGCCAATTCGCCACGCTGGAACCGCCGGCGCCGGAGGAGAAGGCCATCTCCCTCGCGGTGGAGGACCCGCCCGAAGCCATCGTGCAGGCGGCGCTGGAGGCGCTGCGTGGCTGAACTGGCCGTCGTCTTCATGGCGAACGACGCCTATGCCGGCTGGGCGCGCCCCTTCCTGCGCGACCAGGCGCCCGACGCGCCGCTGTTCTGCATCCCCTATGCCGGGGACATGGCGGGGATCGCCGCCATGCAGGCGGAATTCGGCTTCCGCTTCGTGGAGGCCGACTATGCCGCCATCGACGCCTTCGCCGACGAATGCTTCCCCGATGGCCGCCCGCGCCGGCGCAACCTGCGCAAGCTGGCGGCGCTGGACATGCCCGGCACGCCCTTCCTCTACCTGGATTGCGACCTGCTGGTGACCAGTCCGCTGGCTCCGGTGCTCGCTGGGTTGGCGGCCGCGCCCGCCGACCTGGTCTATTTCGCGGAAAGCTGGAGCTGGGTCTTCAACCGCGACAGCGTGGAGGAGATGCAGCGGCGCTTCGCCGCGCCGCTCGCCTCCACCGGCGGCTTCGCCCTGCGCCGCCCGGGCCTGACCAGCGCCGCCGTCATGGCGCTGATCCGCGAGAACTGGGCGCTGTATCAGCGTGTCCGCCACCCGGACGTCATCGACCAGCCGCTGCTGAACCTGGCCTGGCGGCTGGCCGGGTTCGGCATGATGTCGCTGGAGCAGGCGCTGCCCGGCCATACCGGGCAGAGCTGGTTCCGCGACGCGGCCATCGTGGCGGATGAGAGCGGCAGGCTGTGGCGCCTCGGCCAGCGGGTGGTGGGGCTGCACTGGGCCGGGGCGAAGAAGGACCGGGCGACGCCCGCCCTGGCGCCGCTGATGGCCCGCTACCGCGTGCCCGGCGCCTGACCCCTCCCTGGCTCCTTCTTCCCTGCTGCGCTAACCCTGCCCGGCACCTTTTCCGAGAGGAGATGCCCATGGCGCTGGACGCCGGTCTGAAGGCCAAGCTGGAGCGGATCACCACCGCCACCGTCACCACCGTCCTGCTGAAGAAGGGGCTGCGCAACATCTGGATGCGCGGGCCGCAGCCCTTCACCCCCTCGGCCAAGGGCAAGCGCCTGGTCGGCCCGGCCTTCACGCTCCGCTTCGTCCCGGCGCGCGAGGATCTGGCGACGCCGGAAAGCTGGTCCTCCCCCATCTCCACCCGCGCGGCGATCGAGGCGATGCCGGAAGGCTGCATCGCGGTGGCGGATGCCATGGGCGTGCGCGATGCCGGCATCTTCGGCGACATCCTCTGCGCCCGGCTGATGAAGCGCGGCGTCACCGCCCTGGTGACGGATGGCATGGTGCGCGACGTGGCGGGCGTGGTCGGCACCGGCATGCCGGTGTGGTGCGCCGGCGGCGCGGCGCCACCCTCGGTCGCCGGCCTCACCTTCGTTTCCTGGCAGGAGCCGATCGGCTGCGGCGGCGTCGCGGTGTTCCCGGATGACGTCGTGGTGGTGGACGATGACGGCGCGGTGCTGATCCCCAAGGCTTACGTCGAGGAAGTGGCGAATACCGGGGAGGAGCAGGAAAGGCTGGAAGCCTGGATCGTCTCCAAGGTGGAAGCCGGCGAGAAGCTGCCCGGCCTCTACCCGCCCAATGCCGAGAACAAGGCGCGCTACGAGGCCGAGAAGGGCAAGTAGCCAGGGGCATGAGCAACCGCACGCCACCGCCGCGGCCGGAGGAGTTCCGCTTCTGGAGCGAGGAGCGGATCCGCATCTCCGATACGGACCTCAATGGCCATGTCAACAACGGCGCCATTGCCGCCTATTGCGAAACCGGCCGCGCCGACCTGATGACCGAGGCGGGCGGAGCGCGGGAGCAACGCGGCTTCGGCATGGTGCTGGCGCGCGTCGCCATCGACTACCGGCGGGAAGTGCACTACCCGAACAGGGTGCGGATCGGCGGCGCCATCCTCAGCATGGGCAACAGCAGCTTCACGCTGGAGCAGGGGCTGTTCGTCAACGGAGAGTGCGTGGCGACGGCGGAGAATGTCTTCGTCATCATCGACACGGCGACCCGGAAGCCAATGCCGATCCCGCCCGCGGCACGGGCGCGATTCCTGGAACTGGCGCCGCCACGCCCGGCACGGCTGGACTGACGGTCGGCGCGGGCGGACTGGACCGCCCGCGCCATTGTTTCACGTGAAAAGTGCCAGGGCGAGACCGGCCACCGCCGGCGCCCCGCCAGCGAGGCGCGCGAAGCGCAAGCCGAAGGGCAGCGTGGCGGCAAGGCCCAGCCCATGCAGCAGCGCGGTCGCCGCCAGGAAGCCGAGCGAGTAGGCGAAGGCCGAACCGCCCGCCAGCAGCTCCGCCCCATGCGCATGGCCGTGCAGCAGGCCGAACAGCGCGGCAAGGGCCATGCCCCCCGCCAGGGGCAGGCGCAGCATCAGTGCCGCCAGGGCGCCCAGCACCACGACCGAGGTCAGGATGCCGCCTTCCACCAGCGGCAGGGCGACGCCCGCCACGCCAAGCGCGCCGCCCAGCGCCATGGCGCCGAGGAAGGCAGCCGGCAGCGCGAGCCTGGCGCGGCCACCCTGCAGCCCGGCCCAGAGGCCGAGCGCGATCATGGCCAGCAGATGGTCGGCACCGCCGAAGGGGTGCACGAAGCCGGTGGCGAAGCCATGGTGCAGCCCGTCGCCGACATGGGCGAGGGCAGGCAGCGGCAGCAGCAGCGCAATGGCTGCGAGAATGGCATGCATCACGCAGCCCTCCGGCTGGCGCCGCCCTGCCCGGGGATGAAATCCGCTATCTCTGCCACGCTTTTGTCCTCCTTCAGGTTGGCGAGGATGAAAACCCGCGCGTCGCGGTCCATGGCCGACGGATCGGCACCGACCAGCAGCGCCGGATCAGGCTTGTTGATCACCGGCAGGTCGCTGCGGGTAATGTCTCTCAGGGTGCAATGAGCGGGGGCGGGCAGGGCACGGGCTCAGGCGGCGCGCGCCATGGCCGGCCGGGGCAGCGCGGGGGCGAGTGCCTGGCGGAAGCGGTCACGCCGCCAGCACAGCAGCCGCCAGGCACCGCGCGCCGCGAGATCAGAAAGCCGCCCGCGCGGCTTCAGGCCGATGGCCTTGAACATCATGCCCATGCCGCGTTCGATGTGATGATAACGATAGACGCCCATCGCCCGGCCCATATAGCCGGCCCGGCAGCGGTCATGGTCGTAGCCTGACCCGGGGTCCTCGTTGCTGCAATGGTAGGCGAAGGCCAGCTCGTCGTCCTCGGTCTCGCCCACCCGGCCGGCAGCGACGCGCAGCCGCTGCAGGAAGGAGAGGTTCTCCCGCTCCAGGTAGCGGCGCATATGGTCGTAGAAGAGCTTGAAGTGACGGAACTCGTCCGCGGCGATCAGGCGGCAGATCTCCTTCAGCACCGGCTCCTCGGCCGCTTCGCCTAGGGCGGTGTAGTAGGAGGAGGTGCCGGTTTCCACCATGCAACGGGCGATCAGCTCCCCGGTGCGGCTGCCGCGGATGGAGGCGTCGGCCGCGGTGTCTATCTTGAAGCCCGCGCGGTAGCGCTGGAAGGCGGCGGCATAGTCCCAGCCGGGGTCGGCCAGGCTGGCCCATTTGCCCAGGGCGTCGCCGTGCTGGACTTCCTCCTTCGCCCAGTACTCGGCGGCCCGGCGGAAATCCGGGTCGTCATGGAACACGCCGCCAAGATAAAGGGCGTAGTCGTCCCCGTTCCGCTCCACCATGGCGGCGGCCTTCACCAGCGGGACGATCTCGGGGTCCACCTTGGAGGGGTCGAACCGATCCCAGGCGACCTGTTCGAGGCGCCAATGCTTCATGGGGTAATTGAGCCCTCTTTCCCGTGCCATCCCGTGGACGCCCCGAAACGAGAACGCCGCCGGCCGAGTCATTTTCGGCGGGCGGCGTTTCGATTCAAGGTCTTCCCGGCGGCGGTCGTCTCCTGCCCCGGGAATCCGGGCAGGCGTGGCGCAGGCGCCGCTCAGGCGGCAGCGGCATCCCGCATGGCGCGCATCGCCAGAACGCGGGCCATGGCGGCCTCGCGCCGCTCCTCGGTGGTGTCGGTGCCAAGGGCGGCCAGTGCCGCCTCGGCCTCGGCCAGGCGGCTTTCGGCTTCGGCACGGGAAAGGCTGGCGAGCGGCGTCGCCTCATCGGCCAGCACCGTCACCCGCTCCGCCGCCACTTCGGCGAAGCCGCCGGCGACGAAGAGCTGTTCGGTCTCGGCGCCGTTCTCCCGCACCCGGATGACGCCGCCGCGCAGCGCAACGATCATCGGCGCATGGCCCGGCAGCACGCCCATCTCGCCCTCGGCGGCGGGGATGGTGACCATCTCCACCGCGCGGGAGAGCAGCAGCTTCTCGGGCGAGACGAGTTCAAGTTGGAAGGTGGCCATACCCATCATCCCCATAACGGCGACGGGTGGCCACGCCACCCGCCTGGCGCGCTTCCACGCGCCGCCGGAAGTCCGGCGAAAGCCAGGGCGGCGGCTGTCGCCGCCCGGCATCGAGGGCCGGTATTAAGCGGCCTGCTTGAGCGTCTCGCCCTTCTTCACCGCCTCTTCGATGGTGCCCACCATGTAGAAGGCGGCCTCCGGCAGGTGGTCATACTCGCCGGAGCAGATGGCGGCGAAGCTGCGGACGGTGTCCTCCAGCTTCACGAAGACGCCCGGCGTGCCGGTGAAGACCTCGGCCACATGGAAGGGCTGGGAGAGGAAGCGCTGGATCTTGCGCGCGCGCGCCACGATCAGCTTGTCCTCTTCCGAAAGCTCGTCCATGCCGAGAATGGCGATGATGTCCTGCAGCGACTTGTAGGTCTGCAGGATGCGCTGCACCTCGCGCGCCACCCGGTAGTGCTCCTCACCCACAATCCGCGGGTCGAGCGCGCGGGAGGTGGAGTCGAGCGGGTCCACCGCCGGGAAGATGCCGAGTTCCGCGATGGAGCGGTTCAGCACGGTGGTGGCGTCCAGGTGGGCGAAGGAGGTGGCCGGAGCCGGGTCGGTCAGGTCGTCAGCGGGCACGTAGATGGCCTGCACCGAGGTGATCGAGCCCTTCTTCGTGGAGGTGATGCGTTCCTGCAGCGCGCCCATGTCGGTGGCCAGCGTCGGCTGGTAGCCCACCGCGGAGGGGATGCGGCCCAGCAGCGCGGACACCTCGGCGCCCGCCTGGGTGAAGCGGAAGATGTTGTCGATGAAGAAGAGCACGTCCTGGCCCTGCTCGTCGCGGAAGTACTCCGCGATGGACAGGCCGGAGAGGGCGACGCGGGCGCGGGCGCCCGGCGGCTCGTTCATCTGGCCATAGACCAGCGCCACCTTGGAGCCTTCGGTGGTGCCTTCGCCGAGCTTGATGACGCCGGCGTCGATCATCTCGTGATAGAGGTCGTTGCCCTCGCGGGTGCGCTCACCCACGCCGGCGAAGACCGACACGCCGCCATGCGCCTTGGCGATGTTGTTGATCAGTTCCTGGATGGTGACGGTCTTGCCCACGCCGGCGCCGCCGAACAGCCCGATCTTGCCGCCCTTCAGGTACGGGGCGAGCAGGTCCACCACCTTGATGCCGGTGACCAGGATCTCGGCCGCGGTCGCCTGGTCCTCGAAGGGCGGCGCCTCGCGGTGGATGGTGTAGGTCTTCTCGTGCGGCACCGGGCCACGCTCGTCGATCGGCTCGCCGAAGACGTTGAGGATGCGGCCCAGCGTGCCTTCGCCCACCGGCATGGAGATGCCGGCGCCCGTGTCCACCACTTCCTGGCCGCGCACCAGGCCGTCCGTCATGTCCATGGCGATGCAGCGCACGGTGCGCTCGCCCAGGTGCTGCGCCACTTCCAGGACCAGCGTGCGGTCGCCGATCCGGGTGTGCAGCGCGTTCAGCATCTGGGGCAGCTCGCCGGGGAACTGCACGTCCACGACGGCGCCCAGCACCTGGGAAACCTTGCCGACATTGTTCTTCATCGTGCGTGCCCTTCTATCGAATGGTAGCCGGCCGATTCACGTTCCGCGGCGAAGCCGCTCCATGATCGGACGCCATCACACCGCCTCGGCACCGGAGATGATCTCGATCAGCTCCTTGGTGATGTTGGCCTGGCGGGTGCGGTTGTAGTTCAGCGTAAGCTTGTTGATCATCTCGCCGGCGTTGCGCGTCGCGTTGTCCATCGCGGTCATCTGGCTGCCGTAGAAGCCGGCGGTGTTCTCCAGCAGGGCGCGATAGATCTGGATGGCGAGGTTGCGCGGCAGCAGGGTGGAGAGGATCGTTTCCTCCGCCGGCTCATACTCGTACAGCGCCTGCAGCCCGGCCGTCTCGCCGGCGGCGCCTTCCGGCAGCGGCGCCGGGATCAGCCGCTGCTCCGTCGGCACCTGGGTGATGACGCTGCGGAAGCGGTTGTAGACAAGGGAGCAGACGTCGAATTCCCCGGCCTCCAGCAGTTCGGTGACACGCACCGCGACGCTTTCGGCATCGGTGAACTCGATCCGCTTCTTGCCCATGAAGGTGATCTCGCCGACGATCCGGCTGGCCAGCTCGCGCTTCAGGAAGGAAGCGCCCTTGCGGCCCACCGTCAGCACCTTCACCACCTTGCCTT
>JAEWCI010000638.1 GCA_023390705.1 Pseudomonadota bacterium | reverse complement strand
GCGCAGGAGGAAAGCTACAAGGACACCGCCCGGCGCGGCTTCCAGCCGGTACACTACTACGCCGGCATGGAAGCCTTTGCCGCTGCGCTGCGGCGTGACGTGGCGGAGAAGGAGAAACTGCTGCGGGCGATCAACCTGCTGGCCCAGTAGGCTGCCATCAGGCCGGGCGCATCACCCTGCCACCGGTGCCGGCACCACCCACAGCGCCCGGGCGAGGCCGCGCAGCCCGCCATCGGCACCGAAGATAGCGGTGCCGGCATGCAGCTTCCGTCCTTCACGGGCGATGCGCCACCCCATGACGATGCAGGGCTCTCCCGGCTCGACACTGCCCTCCAGCCGCGCCGTCAGCCGCCCCAGCAGGCTGCGCATCTTCGGCTCGCCAAGGGTGAAGGCGAAGGCGCCGGGGCAATCCAGCGCCGTCCAGAGGAACTCCGGCGCCACCTTGCCGTCCGGCCCGGCATAGGCAGGGTCCGGCCGCCACAGCGCCGCCGAGATGCCCGGCCGGTCCGGCAGCATGCCGGTGAAGACGCGGAGGCCCACCTCCTTCGCCAATGCCGAGCCGCAGCAGAAGCAGAGCCCGCCCGAATGGCTGTAGGGGCTGTCCAGGAACCATTCGGTGGCGGCCTCGGCCTCCGCCCGGCTGGGCGGTTGCGGCGGCTCCAGTTCCAGTGGCGCCTGGCGCGCCTCGACAATCAGGGTGCCCTCATCGTCGAGGATCGCCACCCGGCCCTCCGGCCGTGTCACGCGCAACGGGCGGTCCAGGGGCACCGGGCGGCGCAGGGTCACCTCGGCCGGCTGGCTGCCGAGCAGAATGGCCGCCCGGCCAGCGACATAGCCACCATTGCCGGTCCCGGGCGGGCCGCGGAAGCGGCTTTCGATCTGGTACGTTTCCATGCGCGGCAGGCTAGCAACTCCCGCGCGCCGGGAAAGCCCCCGCATTCCTCATTCGGCCGGCATGGCCGCCGCATGGGCCCGCAGCGCCCCGGGCATCCGCCGCCCCAGGGCGAACCAGGCGACCAGCCCGAAGACCGTCGCCCCCAGGACGGCCGAAGCGAGCAGCCTTGGCATTGCCGACCATTGTGCCGCAGGTCCGTTCTGAAGCAGCGTGACCGCCAGGGCCATCGCCAGGGTAGCGAGCACCGCCGGGAGTATCTGCCGCAGCAGCCAGGCCGGGGTCCGGCGCAACTCGCGCAGCACCATCCAGCTTACCCAGGGCACGAGGCTGAGCGACCCGGCCGCCCAGCAGACCGCAACGCCGGATGGCGTCGTCGGGCGCAACAGCAGCAGTGTCAGCAGCGGCACCACTGCCGAAACGGCGCATATCACCACGTTGCGCCGTGCCTGGCCCACCGCGACGAACAGTGCCGTCGCATCACCGTAACAGAAGCTGATGGCCGCCACCCAGCCCACAACATGCGCCGCCTCCGCCGCCTCGGCCCAGGCCGGCCCCATCAGCGCCCGGACGAGGTCAGGCGCGGTGAGCGCCACGCCGGATGCGATCGCCATGCCGAGCAGGGCTTCCAACTGCGCGATGGCGCCGTAGCATTCCGCAAGCTTCGCCCGGTCCGTCTGCAGCGCCGACAACCGGGGCAGTGAGATCCGCGAAATGGAGCCCCACACCACCGCCAGCGCGGCATCCAGCAGGCGCATGGCGATGTTGCTGACGGCCACCACCGCCTCGGCGGTGATGAGGCTTAGCGCCAGGATGAAGACACGGTAGCGCCCGACCTGCATCACCACCGCCAGCACCTGTGGCCCGGCCACCGGCCAGAGTTCGCCCAGCGCCCCCCAGGAAAAGGAGAGATGCAGCCGGGGCCGGCCGCCTAGCAGCAGCACGAGGAAGGTCACCAGTGTCGCCACCACCTGCTGCGCCACCATCGCCCAGGCACCACCGCCGGCATGGGCCACCACCAATCCGGCAAGCAGCGAGGCCGGCAGGCCCAGCAGCGCCCGCATCGCCAGCAGCCGGAAGCGCTGGCCCCGCAGCACCAGGCCGGAAACGGCCCCGGAGAAGGCTGAGATCGGCAACAGCGGTGCCACTGCCCAGACCAGATGCGTCACCTGCGGCATGGCGGCGCCTGCCGCGAGGAGCGGCGCTGCGAGCGCCAGCATCATCCCGGCCAGCAGCCCGACCGTGACCTGGGCGATGACCGCGCTGTTGCCGTGGCGCGGCTCCAGCCGCGGCCGCTGCACGAGCGCATCGGTGAACAGGGAGGCGCAGCCGAGATCCAGCAGCATAAGGGCCGCCAGCGCCACCGCACCGGTGCCTGCGGCATCCGGGCCGATGGCCCGGGCGATCAGCAGCATGGAGGCGAGTGAGATCAGCGCCGCCACGGCGGATTCGATAATTACCCAACCAGGCGCGTGGCGCCCCATCAACCGCAACATGCGTGAAAACTGCTCCGCCGTCGTGCTACCATAAGGCGTGGCACCTCGGCTCTGGATACGCCGCAGCATCCGGCTCGGCATCTAACAAAGCCGACAGATCAGCATATTGCATCGGAATTATGGAGTATGCCGGCAACATGGCAGCCGGCACCCGCGTTCAGTGCTGGCCGTGATCAGGTGGCATTCCGAAAAGCAAAAGCGGCTGCTTCGTATCCCGTCTCCGGCGCACCGCTCGGTACGGGATGGGACCAGGCGGTGGTGCCTGGTAGTCCGGGCCACTTGGCTCGCCATTTCCCGGACGTGGCACACCCGCCAGCGCACTGTCGCTGTTCGGCAGCATGGCCGGGAGTGCCCTGACCAGATTGCGTGGCCCTGTCGGCGGCCGGTGTTGCGGGCCTGTACGAACCTGTTGCCCCGGCCGTCAGCGTCCTCCTGCCGCTGCCCAATCCCGCGCTCCACCGGCCAGAAGGGATGGCCGGTGGTGGCAGGAGTGCCGACATGATGCATGCCGGGCAACCAGGCGGTTTCTTCCGGGCCTTTCCTGCTGAAGGCCGAACGAAGGGCCAGCCCCGCCTACTCCAACGCCTTCGAAACCTTCTCGTAGGTGCCCTTGGATAGTTTCTCCAGGGCCAGGATACGCCGCAACTCGGCCTGCATCAGCGCGCCGCGCGACGGGTTCTGCCGCCGCCACAAGCCGAGCGGCGAGACCAGCCGCGCCGCCGTCTGGCCGTTGATGGGGTCCAGCGCGATCACCGCATCCGCCAGAAAGCGGTAACCCTCGCCCGAAGGATCATGGAAGCGCGCCGGGTTGCCGTTGGCGAAGGAGGAGATCAGCGAACGGGCGCGGTTCGGGTTCTTCAGGTCGAAATCCGGATGCGTGTAGAGCGCCTTCACGGCGGCGATGGTATCGCCGCGGGAGGATATTGCCTGGATGGCGAACCACTTGTCCAACACCAGGTCGCCGCCGCGCCATTTCGCATGGAAATCCGCCAGCGGCACGTCGCGTGCCGTCCCCTCGCTGTCGGCCAGCAGCGAGAGCGCGGCCAGCACATCCGTCATGTTGCCGCCTGCTTCGTACTGCGCCCGTGCCAGCTCGGTGCCTTCGGCTGCCGTTATGTAGGCCAGGCAGGCATTGCGCAGTGCCCGGCGACCGATGCTGGCGCCGTCGATGCGATAGGGGCCAGCCTCCGTCAGCCGCTCATAGGTCGCGCGCAGGCTGGCGGCACAGCGCGCGCCGATCTCGCGGCGGAGGAATTGCCGCGCCGCATGCACCGCTGCCGGGTCCACCACCTGCATCTGGTCGGCGACGAAGCTCTCGCTCGGCAGCAGCAGGGCCTCCGCGGCGAAGGCCGGGTCGGCATCGGAGCCGGCCAGCGTTGCTTCAGCCGCCTCGGCCAACGCAGGGTCGAACTCCATCGGCCTGCCCTGCTGCTGCGCGGTCACCAGATCCAGAATCAGTGCGGTGGCATATTGCTGGCCGGACTCCCAGCGCACGAAGGGGTCGCTGTCATGCACCGCCAGGAAGCGCAGCCTTTCGCGCGGCTGGCCCAGCAGTTTCACCGGGGCCGAGAAGCCACGCAGCAAGGAGGGCACCGGCGGAGAGGGCACATCCTCGAAGACGAAATCCTGCCTCGCCTGCTCCAGCAGCAGCATCCGGGTGCCTGGCTGTGCCGCATTCTCGCCGGCGAGCCGCGTCGGCAACCCGGCGCCCTGGGCGTCGAGCAGCCCCATCGCCACCGGGATGGGGAGCGGGCGCTTCTCCTGCTGCCCCGGCGTGGGCGGGGTGCGCTGCGAGAGGGTCAGCGTGTAGCGCCGCGCCGCGGCGTCGTAGCGTTCCTCGGCGGTCACCTCCGGCGTGCCCGCCTGGTCGTACCAACCCATGAAGGTGGAGAGATCGACGCCGGAGGCATCCTGCATCGCCGCGACGAAATCCTCGATGGTCACCGCCTGGTTGTCGTGCCGCGCGATATATAGGTCCATGCCCTTGCGGAAGGCAGTCTTGCCGATGCGGGTGGCGATCAGCCGCACCACCTCGGCACCCTTCTGGTAAACCGTCGGGGTGTAGAAATTGTCGATCTCGATATAGTTGTCCGGCCGCACAGGATGCGCCATGGGCCCGGCATCCTCGGGGAACTGGGCCGCGCGCAGGGCCCGTACGTCCTTCAGTCGCTTCACTGCGCGGCTGCTCTGGTCGGCACTGAATTCCTGGTCGCGATAGACCGTCAGCCCTTCCTTCAGGGAGAGCTGGAACCAGTCCCGGCAGGTGACGCGGTTGCCGGTCCAATTGTGGAAATACTCGTGCGCGATCACCGTCTCGATGCCCTGGTAATCCGCATCGGTCGCAGTGTCAGGCCGGGCGAGCACGTATTTGGTGTTGAAGACGTTGAGCCCCTTGTTCTCCATCGCCCCCATGTTGAAATCCGACACGGCGGCGATGTTGAACACGTCCAGATCATATTCGAAGCCATAGACCTCCTCGTCCCACACCATGCTGCGCTTCAGGCTGTCCATGGCATGGGCGCAGCGGTCCTCGTCCCCGTGCCGCACCCAGATATTCAGGGAAACATGCCGGCCGGACCTGGTGGTGAACTGATCATGGACATTCACCAGATTCCCGGCCACCAGGGCAAAGAGGTAGCTTGGCTTGGGGTGTGGATCGACCCAGCGCACCCAATGCCTGCCGTCCTCGGCATGGCCGCTGCCCTCGGAGTTGCCGTTGGAGAGCATCACCGGGCAGGAAGCGCGGTCGGCGGTGATGGTCACGCTGTAGCGCGCCATCACATCCGGCCTGTCGGGGAAGAAGGTGATGCGCCGGAAGCCTTCCGCCTCGCACTGGGTATAGAAATTGCCGCCGGAGGTGTAGAGGCCGGAAAGCAACGTATTGGCCGAGGGATTGATGCGCGTCACCGCTTCCAGCGTGCAGCTTTCCGGCAGTTCCGGGATCGTCAGCGCCTCGTCGGTCAGCGTGTAGCGCTCCGGCGGGAGTGGCGCACCGTCCAACCGAAGCTCCAGCAACTCCAGCGCCACGCCGTCGAGACGCAGCGGCGCGCCGGGCTCATTGCGCCGCAGCGTCAGGCGGGAGCGGACGGTGGTCGCCACCGGGTCCAGGTCGAAGGCCAGATCCACATGGTCCACCAGGAAAGCGGGCGGGCGGTAATCGCCGCGGCGGATGGTGCGTGGCTTGGCAGGGGCGGCATCGCGCTGGCTGTCCGGCATGGGGGCTCCTCGCTTCGACCTGGCCAAGATAGGCGCACCGCCCCCGGGCCAGAAGATGGTCGCTTGACCGCGGCGCGGCTTCACGGCTCGCTGGCAGCTGCAACCAGGAGGGAACCGATCCGTGAACGAGGCAGTCCGCTACGAGGAACAGGGCCAGGTGGCCGTCATCACCATCAACCGGCCAGAACAGCGCAACGCCATCAACCGCGCCGTCCGCCAGGGCGTCCGCGCCGGCTTCGAGCGGTTCGAGCAGGACCCCAACATGCAGGTCGCGATCCTGACCGGGGCCGGCGATCGCGCCTTCTGCGCCGGAATGGACCTGAAGGAAGCGGCGGCCGAAAAGCGTGGCCTTGGTGAGCCCGGCGCCATGCCGGTGCTGGGCGAGAACATGCACCTGACGAAGCCTACCATCGCCGCGGTGAACGGCTTCGCCATGGCCGGCGGCTGGATGTTCGCGCAGATGTGCGATCTCTGCATCGCCGCCGAGAACGCGGTCTTCGCCATCACCGAAGCCAAGGTCGGCCGCGGCATGCCCTGGGCGGCGCCGCTGATGGCCATGATGCCCCAGCGCGTCGCGATGGAACTCCTGCTGACCGGCGACCCGATCTCCGCCCGGCGCCTGCATGAGCTGGGCTATGTGAACCAGGTGGTCCCCCTGGCGGAACTGATGCCGGCGGCCCTGGCGCTGGCCAACCGCGTCGCCGGCAATGCGCCGCTGACGGTGCGCGCCTGCCGGGAACTGGTCTATCTCAGCCAGGAAATGGGCCGCAGCGCCGCGCTGCGTGCCGCACGCCACCTGTTCCATCATGTCTATACCAGCGAGGACGCCCTGGAAGGGCCGCGCGCCTTCGCCGAGAAACGCAAGCCGAACTGGAAGGGGCGCTGAGCCCATTCCCTGCCCCTTCGACGCCCCGGCGGAGCAAGGCCGCCCTTGCCCCGCCGGCCCATGCGGGAAGGCCCTGCGCCTACCCCACCGGCCCGTTCGTGCCAGGGTCGAGCGGGTAGATGGGGCGCCTGACATTGCGGAAGGTGAGTTGGGAATAGTCCGAGGTGCACACGCCCACCCCGGCGCATTCCACGATCTCCCGCGCCAGCGGGCCCAGCGCGGCGCGCCAGTGGACGCGGCTCTTGATCGCGAGATACCGTTTGTCACGCGGCTCGATCCCGAGGATGCGGAACATGTCGGGTGAAACCGGCTCGATCTGCCGCGTCACCAGCACGATCTCCACCGCCCCGGTATCCAGCACCACGGTCGGCCCCATGAACACCTTCAGCCCGGGCGAAAGGCCGGTCTTCGTTGTGAAGTAGCCGGCCGAGATGGTCTTCACCCGCCCCTTCACCGTCAACGGCCGGGAGGATTGCGGCAGCGCCGGCATGGGCAGCTTGCCGCCGATCGCCAACTCGATCTCGGCACCCACGCCCGCCTTCCGGCAGGCAGCCACCGCTTCCGGGTCGCAGATGCCGAAGAAGGCCACGTCTTCCAGGCCCTGGCGGAGGATCTCGGCCAGCACCTCGGTGGTGTCCATCGTGCCGCCGGAGGCGCAATTGTCGTAATGGTCCAGCAGCACGACCGGCAGCTCGCCTTTCGTGGCGCCGGCCTGCTTCGCGCGGGACACCGATTCCGCCAATGGCTCCGGCCGGAAGACGAATTGCTCGCGTGCCTGCCAGGCGAAATCCAGCAAAGCCTGCACCATGCGCCGCGCATCCGCCGGGTCGTTGTCGGTGACCACGGCGGTGGACAATCCCGCGCCTTCGATATCCGCATGTGGGAAGCCGACGAAGAGGCTTGCGGCCAGTGCCCGTCCGCTGGCCTCCCATTCCCGGCACATCGCCTGCAATTCCTTGTTGGGAAAGGCATGGGTGCCCTGGGCCATGACATGCGGCAGCATCGGTGCCCGCGCCCAGGCGGTGGTCGGCTTCACCTCGCCGCGCAGCGCCCGAAGCAGCGGCCTGGTTGCGCGCAACGCCGTTTCATACATGTCCACATGCGGATAGGTCTGGTAGCCGGCGATCACCGTCGCCGCCTCCACCATTGCCGGGTAGAGGTTGGCGTGCATGTCATAGGCCACGGCGATCGGCGTGGTGGCGTCAATGGCGCGGATCCGGCGCAGCAACTCGCCTTCGCCGTCCTCGCAGCCCTCCACCACCATCGCGCCATGCAGGTCGAGCAGGATGGCGTCCCAGCGGCCCTGCTTCACCGCATCCGTGATGGCACCGCAGAAGCCCTCATAGGCAGAGCGCTCCACCGGGCCGGAAGGCGGGGCATGGGCGGCAACCGGGACCACCACCTCCGCCCCCGCCTCCGCGGCGGCATCGAGAAAGCCACCCATGCAGGTGCGGGTGTTGCGGAAGAACGCGATGGCCTGCTCGCCGGCCAGCAACTCCTTGCCGTCCCGGCAGAACCGCGCGCGCGGCGTCGGCACCGGCGAGAAGGTGTTGGTCTCATGCGACATGGCGGCGAGCAGGAAGCGCATCATCCTCGTTCTCCCGAAGCGGCTATGGCTCAGCGATACCCGGCATCGGCCAGGTTGAGCAGCGGGAAGGCGCTGTGCACCCCAGGCTGGACCACCGGCGCCGCCGGGTGGAGATAGCTGGGATTGAGCTGGCCGAAGCTGGTGACGCCGAGCAGGCCCAGCACCTCGGTCACCTCCGCCTGCAGCAATTCCAGCACCCGCCGTGCGCCGGTCTCGCCCGCCGCGGCCAAGCCGTAGCAGTAGAGGCGGCCGATGCCGACCAGATCGGCGCCCAGCGCCATGGCCTTCACCACGTCGCTGCCGCGATTGATGCCGCCGTCCACCCAAACCTTGGCGCGGCCCTCCACCGCCTTCACCACTTCCGGCAGCACGTCCAGCGCACCTCGGCCATGGTCCAACTGACGTCCGCCGTGGTTGGAGACATAGACCACCTCCACCCCATGCTCGCAGGCAATGGCGGCGTCCTCCGCCGTGGCGATACCCTTCAGCACCAGCGGGATGCGGTGCTTGTCCTTGAAGTGCTTCACATCGTCCCAGTTGAGTGCCGCCTGGAAGGAATGCCCCATGGCGCGGGTCCGCCAGGGCTTGACGAAGCGCTTGGCGATGTCGCGTTCGCGGCGGCTGTAGATGGCGGTATCAACCGTCAGGCAGAAGGCATCGTAGCCGGCATCCACCGCGCGCTTCACCACATCATCCGACCAGGCGCGGTCGCCGCGCACATAGAGCTGGAAGACCTTCGGGCCCTTGCCATTGGCCTCGGCCACCGGCTCCAGCCCCGGCTGGCTGACCGAGCTGACGATCAGCGGTACGTTGAAGGCGGCGGCGGCGCGGGCGGCGGAGGGTCCGCCCTCCGGGTCGATGCTCTCCAGCCCGCCTACCGGCGCCAGTGCCACGGGCAGCGCCACCTGGCGACCGAAAAACCTGCCGGAGGTGTCGATGGAGGACACGTCGCGCAGCACCCGCGGGCGGAAGGCGACGGAATCCAGCGCCATGCGGTTGCGCATCATGGTGGTCTCGGTCTCGGTGGCACCGATCAGGTAGTCCCAGGTGCCAGGCGAGAGGCGGCGCTTCGCCTCCGAGACCATTTCGTGCAGGGTGAGGAAGCCGGCTTCCGGTTCGGTCAGCATGGGTCGTTTCCTTCGGGTGGTTGCGGCTCAGCCGCCGAGATATTCCCTGGTCCAGGCCTGGTAATCGGCCTCGCGGGTGGCTCGGGCCATCAGGTCGCCCTTCGGCAGCCCCTGAAGTTCCTTGGGCTTCACCCCGTCGCGCAGCGCCTTCAGCGTGGCATGCACCGCCTGCACCGCGGCCTGGATCGGCTGGTGCCCTTGCAGCGCCACGCGCACGCCGCGCGCCGCCAGGTATTCGCGGTCCATCATCTCCGGCGTGTCGGAGCCGCCGATGATGATGGGCAGGGTGGCGACGGAGGCCAGGGCATCGAGCTGCGCCCGGGTGCGTACACCGGTGAAGAACAGCGCATCGGCACCGGATTGCGTGTAGGCCCTGCAGCGCTCCACCGCATCCTCGATGCCGGTGAACTGGGCGGCGCCGGTGCGGGCGACGATGCAGAAAGAGGGATCGTCGCGCGCCGCCAGCCCGGCCCGCACCCGGCCCAACCCTTCCTCGATGCTGATGAGCCGCGGCTTCTCCTCGCCATAGGGGCGCGGCAGGACGGTGTCCTCCAGCGTCATCGCCGCGACGCCGGCATTCTCCACCTCCTCCACCGTGCGCATGGCGTTCAGCGCGTTGCCATAGCCGTGGTCGGCATCCACCAGCAGCGGCAGCTTCTTCACCGCGCGGCAGATGCGGCGCGCCTGGTCGGCGAATTCGGTCAGCGTCAGCAGAATGAGGTCGGGCGCACCAAGCACGGCGAGCGAGGCGGTGGAGCCGGCATACATGCCGACCTCGAAGCCCAGATCCTCGGCAATCCGGGCCGACATCGGGTCGAAGACGGAGCCGGGATGGACGCAGACGCTGCCGCTCAATACGGCACGGAAGCGTTGGCGGCGATCGGTGACGCTGGACATTTCCTGTTCCCCTGGAGGTCGTTCTTGCGCCGGGCGGTGCCGGACTGCCGGTCAGTCCACGGCACTCGCATAGGGTATGTTGCGACCGCCATAGCGGCGGACCCGGATATTGGCCTGCTCGGCATGGCCGGCGAAGCCTTCCAGCATACAGAGGCGCGAGCAGTAGGCGCCCACCATGGCGCTGGCCTCATCACTCAGTACACGCTGGTAGGTGACCGTCTTGAGGAATTTGCCCACCCACAAGCCACCGGTGTAGCGCGCCGCCTTCTGGGTCGGCAGGGTATGGTTGGTGCCGATGACCTTGTCGCCATAGGAGACATTGGTGCGCGGCCCCAGGAACAGCGCGCCGTAATTCGTCATCCTGCGCAGGAACAGGTCGTCGTCCCTTGTCATCACCTGCACATGCTCGGAAGCGATGCGGTCCGCCTCCCGCACCATCTTCTCCAGATCGTCGCAGACAATCACCTCGCCGTAGTCGCGCCAGGACTGGCGGGCGATTTCGGTCGTGGGCAGGATGGTCAGCAGCCGCTCCACCTCCGCCATGGTCGCGCGCGCCAGCCTCTCGCTGTCGGTCAGCAGGATGGCGGGGCTGGTCGGGCCGTGCTCCGCCTGGCCCAGCAGGTCGGTGGCGCAGAGTTCGGCATCCACCGTCTCATCGGCGATGATGAGCGTCTCGGTCGGGCCGGCGAAGAGGTCGATGCCTACGCGGCCATAGAGCTGGCGCTTGGCCTCCGCCACGAAGGCGTTGCCCGGCCCCACCAGCATGTCCACCGGCGGGATGCTTTCCGTGCCCAGCGCCATGGCGCCCACCGCCTGCACCCCGCCCAGGCAATAGATCACATCTGCCCCGGCCAGGTGCTGCGCCGCGACGATGGCGGCCGCCGGCCTGCCCTGGTAGGGCGGCGCGCAGGTGACGATGCGCGGCACGCCCGCGACCTTCGCCGTCACCACCGACATATGCGCCGAGGCCAACAGGGGATACTTGCCCCCGGGCACGTAGCAGCCCACCGAATTCACCGGGATGTTCTTGTGGCCGAGGACCACGCCCGGCAGCGTCTCCACCTCGATGTCTCGCAGCGCCTCGCGCTGGTGCTGCGCGAAGTTGCGCACCTGCTCCTGCGCGAAGCGGATGTCATCCAGGTCCCGGCCGGAAAGCTGCGCCAGGCAATCCTTGATCTCGGCATCGGTCAACCGGAAGTCGGCGCGGTCCCAGCCGTCGAATTTCACGGAATACTCGCGCACCGCCGCATCGCCTCGGGCGGCGATATCGGCCAGCAGCCCTTCGACCGTGGCCCGCACCTTCGCATCGGCTGCCGCCTTGTCCGACGAGGGGATGCTGTTCTTCAGCCAGCGCGCCATGACACTTCCTTCCCTATTCCGCGGTCCAGCCGCCATCCACCACCAGCGCCGAACCTGTCATCAGCGCCGAGGCCTCCGAGGCCAGGAAGACCACCGGCCCCATCAGATCCGTCACCTGGCCGATCCGCCCGAGCTTGATCTTGCCCAGCACCCATTCGCGGAATTCCGGCTTCTCGAAGAAGGGCTTCGTCAGCGGCGTCTCGACGAAGGTGGGGCCGAGCGTGTTGGCACGGATGCCGTATGGGGCCAGCTCGATCGCCATGGCCTTGGTCCAGCCTTCCATGGCCCATTTGCTGGCGCAGTAGACGGTGCGGTTCGGCCCGCCGACATGGCCCATCTGCGAGGAGACATTGATGATGCTGCCGCGCACCCCTTCCTCCCGCATCCGCCGTGCCACGGCCTGGGCCAGGAAGAAGCAGCCGCGCAGGTTCAGCGCCATCACGGCATCGAAATCCCCTTCGGTGACGTCGAGGAAATGCGCCGGGCGGTTGGTGCCGGCATTGTTCACCAGCACATGGAAGGCCGGCAGCGCCGCCACTGTCGCACGGGCCGCCGCGGTATCGGCCACGTCCAGCACCAGTGGCTCGGCCCTTCCCCCGGCCGCACGGATCGCCTCGGATGCCGCCGCGATCTCCTCCGCGCTGCGCGCGACAAGCGTCACCGCCGCACCGGCCTCGGCCAGTGCCGCCGCGGCTGCCAGGCCGATGCCGCGCCCAGCCCCGGTCACCAGCGCCCGCTTGCCGTCCAGCCGGAAGCCGGGGGCGCGCGGCAATTCCATCAGATCAGCCCCTGCATCTCGGCCAGCGCCGCCGCCACCGCCTTGCGCCCCTCGGCCGAGAGCGGCGCCTGGGGCGGCAGCGGGTCGCCGACGGCGAAGCCCTGAATCTGCAGCGCGCCCTTGATGCAGGCCGCGAGGGAATGTGCGGCGAACAACTCGTTCATGCGCCACAGTGGCCGTTGCAGGGCCATGGCCGCGTCCCACTGTCCGGCCCTGCACAGTTCATACAGCCGCACGCTCTCGCGCGGTACGCAATTGGCCGGGCCGGCCATCCAGCCGACGCCGCCCACCAGCATCACCGCCGCCGGGATATGCGCGCTGGCCGCGAAGACCTTCATCCGTCCTTCGGTACGGTTGAGGATGGAGAGCAGCCGCCCGGTATTATTCGAGGCGTCCTTGATGTAGCCGATGCGCGGATGGTGGCTCAGTTGTTCGATGGCATTCAGCGAGAGGTCGCTGCGCTGGAACATCGGGTTGGTGTAGAGCACCACCGGCCGGTCCGTCGCATCCGCAATGGCGCGGAAATAGGCGACCACCCCGGATTCGGGCACCGGGAAATAGGCTTCCAGGATGGCCAGGATGCCATCCACGCCCATACCGGTGAATTCGCGGGTCTGACGCTCGGCCTCGGCGATTGTCGTTGCCGCCACCCCGGCTACCACCGGCACCCGGCCGCGCGTCTGCTCCACCACCACTTCCACGATGCGCCGGCGCTGCGCCCAGTCCAGATAGGCGAATTCCCCGGTGCTGCCGAGCGGGGTGAGACCATGCACGCCGCAGCCTATCAGGTGCTCCACCAGGCGGCGAAGCTCGGCTTCCAGCACCGCCCCATCCGGGGCGATGGGGGAGACGAGATAAGGATAGACGCCGTGGAAATCGCTCATGGCCTGCGACTGTAGCCGCACCGGCCGGGCGGTCCAGGGGGGCGGCGGCGGAGCCGGCTATTCCAGCAGCAGGTCGCGCAGCCGGGCCAGCCGGGCGGCGTCCAGCCCCAGACCCTGTTCCAGCAGCAGCGGCAAGGTGCCGTATGGCGCAATGGCGGCCTCCAGCGCCGCTTCCAGCAGTTCGGGGTGGGCGCCCAGCAGGGCATCGCCCAGCGGCCTGGGCGTGCCGGGCGGCAGGGCGTAGTCGCGCCGCCAAAGCCGGTCGGTCGCCGTATAGTCCGCCAGCACCGTCTCCCGGCTGGCGCCCAGTGCCGTCAGGATCAGCGCCGCCCCCAGCCCGGTGCGGTCCTTGCCGGCCGAGCAGTGGAACAGCAGGGCATGGCGCTCCGGCTCCAGCAGCAGTTCGAACAGGCGGCGATAGGCGCCAAGCCAGACGGTGGCGTATTCCAGATAGGCCCGCCGCAGCAGCGCCACCACGTCCTCGCCGGTGGACTGCTCCCGCTGCATCAGGTCGCGCAGGCTGGCCCCGACCGAGGGCTCGACCGGCAGCGGCACCCGCTCCACCCCTGGCGGCAGCAGGGAGGGCGCGGCGGCGGATTCGTGGTGACCGCGCAGGTCGCAGACGGTGCGCAGCCGCAGCGCCGCGACCTTCTCCTGGTCCCCTGGGGTCAGCCGCGCCAGGGTGGCGGAGCGGAACACCACCCCCTGCCGCACCCGCCTGCCATCGGCCGTCTGCCAGCCGCCGAGATCCCGCAGGTTGGAAGCTCCCTCCAGAGGCACGTCGCGGGGCAGCGCGGCGGTGGCTGGGATCATTCTCGGGGGCTCCTCGGGTCGCTTGTGCGACCCTCTAGCCGATCCCGGCAGAGAAATCTGCCCGGCCGCGCTTGACGGAGGGCGAGTGGCCTGCGGACAATCATGCAAGCCAATCACTGGAGGACGCCCGATATGCCCGGCCCTGCACTCTTCGACCTCACCGGCAAGGTAGCCATCGTCACCGGCGGTTCGCGCGGCATCGGCCGCGCCATCGCCGAGCGCCTGGCGGAACATGGCGCCAAGGTGGTGGTTTCCAGCCGCAAGCTGGACGCCTGCCAGGTGGTCGTGGATGCCATCAAGTCCAAGGGCGGCGAGGCCATGGCGGTGGCCTGCAACATCGGCCGCAAGCCGGAACTGCAGGCGCTGGTGGACGCCACCCTGGCCGCCTATGGCGGGGTGGACATCCTGATCGCCAATGCCGCGATCAACCCGCACTACGGCAGCATGACCGCCATCCCGGACGAC
The DNA here is from genome assembly GCA_023390705.1 of Pseudomonadota bacterium. GTDB lineage: Bacteria > Pseudomonadota > Alphaproteobacteria > Acetobacterales > Acetobacteraceae > JAEWCI01. The sequence continues at coordinate 7,151 of JAEWCI010000638.1, read as the reverse complement.
ATCTTCGACAAGATGATGGCGACCAACGTCAAGTCCAACATGTGGCTGTCCCACATGTGCATTCCCAGCATGGAACAGCGCGGCGGCGGCTCCATCGTCATCATCTCTTCGATCGGTGGCTTCCGCGGCAGTTCGCATCTCGGCACCTACGCCATCACCAAGGCGGCCGACATGGCCCTGGCGCGCAACCTGGCGGTGGAGCACGGGCCGAAGAACATCCGAGCCAATTGCATCTGCCCCGGCCTGGTGCGCACCGACTTCGCCCGCGCCCTGTGGGAGAACCCGGTGATCTACAAGAAGCGGACCCGTGACACGCCGCTGCAGCGCATCGGCGAGCCGGACGAGATCGCCGGCTGCGCAGTGTTCCTGGCTGCTCCGGCCGGCAGCTTCACCACCGGCCAGAGCTTCGTCATCGATGGCGGCACCCTGGCCGGCTCGGTGGTCCACCCCGACGACTGAGTTCCCCGAGGGGCGGGAGGCACTCACCAGGCCTCCCGCCCTGCCGGGGCGCATGCGCCCTGGCGCCGGGTGGAGAATCATCGGGCGCTGACTTCCGCATGGGCTGACGATTCCGGGGACGCCCGTTCGGCATGCCTGGCCGGAGGTGGATACAGGCTACCCGGCCTGGGCCCTTCCCCGCCGGGGCACGGCACTGCCGCGCCCTCCTTCCTTTGGCATACCCTATGCCCTCTTCGTCGGCATCCCGCTGCGGCTGCCCGATCTCATGGCCCGCAGAATTGGCCGATGGTCGGCCGTTCACCAGCACGTCATTCGGCGGGCGGCAACGCTACTGAGCAGCGGCAGGACGGCCGGCCGCCGGATCCCGCGGGCCGAGTAAAATCCCCTCCCGCCGTCCGGGCCGCCGAATTCCGCCGGGAGTGACCAGGCTGCACCAGTGCGGCGCGCCGGCAACATTTACCGAACCTTACGTCAAGTGGTCGGGTCTTGACGCGGGTTTTGGTTGCGGCGCGGCTTTGCCGCAGCGCACAATAAGCATGTTGCGAGGCACACGGCTTGGTCGGACCCATCCACCATTCGCCGCGCGGTCAGGCGGCTCGCGCTGTGCGACCGGCGGCCATGCTCCTGCATCGGTCCTTCGATGCATGCGGCGTCGCTTGGCATGCGCAACCTTCAGTTACACGGCCCCCCAAAAATCCGCTGCAATGTGTGACCCAGACCGCAGATGCGGAAGCGGCAACGCGTCACCATATACCAGACGCACAAAGCGGTTACCACGCGACCTGCAAGCGAACGTTTCGGGCCTCCGTCGCGCTTGCAGGGTATCGCTCCAGGAGCGGCTGATGGACACCATGACTGACATCTTCGCCGACTACTCCCGCGCATACGAGTCGCGTCGGGAGACCGACATGTCGCTGGCCGAATACCTTGAAGGCTGTCGCAGCGACCCGGGCATGTACGCCACCGCGCCGGAGCGGATCCTGCGCGCCATCGGCGAGCCCGAGGTGGTGGATACCGCCAAGGACCCGCGGCTCGGGCGCATATTCCTCAACCGGACAATCCGCATCTACCCTGCTTTCTCGGAATTCTATGGCATGGAAGAGACGATCGAGAGGATCGTCGGCTTCTTCCGCCATGCCGCACAGGGGCTGGAGGAGCGCAAGCAGATCCTCTACCTGCTGGGGCCGGTCGGCGGCGGCAAGTCCTCCCTGGCGGAGCGCCTGAAGGCGCTGATGGAGCAGGAACCGATCTATGTTTTGAAGGCCGGCGACCAGCTCTCGCCGGTGTTCGAAAGCCCGCTTGGCCTGTTCGACCCGGAACGCATGGGACCGGTCCTGGAGGACCGCTACGGCATCCCGCGCCGTCGCCTCACCGGGCTGATGTCACCCTGGAGCGTCAAAAGGCTGGACGAGTTCGGCGGCGACCTCTCGCAGTTCCGTGTCGTGAAGCTGCGGCCTTCCCGGTTGCGACAGATCGCCATCGCCAAGACCGAGCCGGGTGACGAGAACAACCAGGACATCTCCTCGCTGGTCGGCAAGGTGGACATCCGCAAGCTGGAAATCTACCCGCAGAACGACCCGGACGCCTACAGCTTCTCCGGCGGGCTCAACCGCGCCAACCAGGGCGTGCTCGAATTCGTCGAGATGTTCAAGGCGCCGATCAAGATGCTGCACCCGCTGCTGACGGCGACGCAGGAAGGCAATTACATCGGCACCGAGAACATCGGCGCCGTGCCCTTCCAGGGCATCATCCTGGCGCACTCCAACGAAGCGGAGTGGCAGAGCTTCAAGAACAACAAGAACAATGAAGCCTTCATCGACCGCATCTACGTCATCAAGGTTCCCTACTGCCTGCGGGTGACCGAGGAGCAGCGCATCTACGATAAGCTGGTCCGTACCAGCGAACTGGCCAGCGCGCCCTGCGCCCCGGCCACCCTGGAGATGCTGGCCAAGTTCAGCGTGCTGTCGCGCCTGCGCAAGCATGACAACTCCACGCTGATGGCCAAGATGCGGGTCTATGACGGCGAAAGCCTGAAGGAAACGGATCCGCGTGCCAAGACGGTGCAGGAGTACCGCGATGCCGCCGGGCCGGATGAGGGCATGGAGGGTGCCTCCACCCGCTTCGCCTTCAAGGTCCTCGCCGCGACCTTTAACTACGACACGACGGAGATTGCCGCTGATCCGGTGCATCTGATGTATGTGCTGGAACAGGCCATCCGCCGCGAGCAACTGCCGGAGGAGACCGAGAAGCGGTACCTTGAATTCATCAAGGGCGAACTGGCCCCGCGCTACGCCGAGTTCATCGGCAACGAGATCCAGAAGGCCTATCTCGAATCCTATCACGACTACGGCCAAAACATGTTCGACCGCTATGTGGCCTATGCCGATGCCTGGATCGAGGACATGGACTACAAGGACCCCGATACCGGCCAGATGATGTCGCGGGAACTCCTCAATCAGGAGCTGACCAAGATCGAGAAGCCCGCTGGCATCGCCAACCCGAAGGACTTCCGCAACGAAGTCGTGAAGTTCTCGCTGCGCCAGCGGGCCAGCCATGGCGGCCGCAACCCGAGCTGGACCAGCTATGAGAAGATTCGTGAGGTGATCGAGCGCCGCATGTTCTCCCAGGTGGAGGACCTGCTGCCCGTGATCTCGTTCGGCTCGAAGAAGGACAGCGAGACCGAGAAGAAGCACAGCGAATTCGTCGCCCGCATGACTGAGCGCGGCTATACTGAGCGTCAGGTACGCCGCCTCGTGGAGTGGTACATGCGGGTGAAGCAGTCAGGCTGAGGCGTAAGACGCCGGAGATCGCGATGGAGATCCTCGACCGCAGACTGAACCCCAAGGGGCGCAGTCTGCCGAACCGCCAAAGGTTCCTCCGCAGGGCCAAGGCCCTGGTGCAGGAGGCCGTGCGGGAGGCAAGCGCCAAGCGGAACATCCGTGATGCCGAGGAAGGCGGTGAAATCAGCATTCCGCTGCACGGCATCCGGGAGCCCAGCTTCCATTACGGCCAGGGTGGCAAGCGCGAACATGTGCTGCCCGGCAACAAGGAATATGTGGAAGGCGACGAAATCCAGCGCCCGCCGCAGGGCGGCGCGGGCGGCGGCGGCAGCGAGGGCAGCCCCGACGGCGAGGGGGAGGACAGCTTCCGCTTCGTTCTCTCACGGGAGGAATTCCTCGACCTCTTCCTCGACGACCTAGAGTTGCCGGACCTGGCCAAGCGCCGGCTGACCGACGAGACGGACCCTACCTTCCGCCGCGCCGGCTATGCGGTGCAGGGCTCGCCGGCCAATCTGGCGCTGACGCGCACCATGCGGAACAGCCTTTCCCGGCGCATCGCGCTGCGCCGCCCGAAGCCGGAGGCGATCGAGGCGCTGCAGGAGGAAATCGCCCGCCTTGCCGGCATACCCGGCCAGGAGGAGCAATTGGCCGAGCTGCGCGAGGCCCTGGAGCGCCAGCTGCGCCGCAGCCAGCGTATTCCCTATATCGATCCCATTGATGTCCGCTACCGCCGCTTCGAACCGCAGCCGCGGCCGGTGGCGCGTGCCGTGATGTTCTGCCTGATGGATGTCTCCGGTTCGATGACCGAGGACATGAAGGATCTGGCGAAGCGCTTCTACATGCTGCTCTATGTCTTCCTGCAGCGGCGCTACAAGCGTGTGGAAGTGGTGTTCATCCGTCATACCCATGAGGCGAAGGAGGTGGACGAGGACACCTTCTTCCACTCGCGCGAGACCGGCGGCACCCTGGTTTCGACCGCGCTTGAGGAAATGCGCAAGGTTGTCGCGGCCCGCTTCCCGCCGGCCGACTGGAACATCTACGCCGCGCAGGCGAGCGACGGCGACAACGCCGCCGGCGACAGCGCCCGCACGGCGCGGCTGTTGCTGGAGGAGATCCTGCCGGCCTGCCAGTACTACGCCTATCTGGAAGTCGGGAGGGATGGCGAATCCGGCATGCCGGGCTTCCCGCGCGGCCCCACCGATCTCTGGCGCACCTATGAGCAACTGGTTTCCGCCGGCGCGCCCATGGCGATGCGCAAGGTGCGCCATCGCCGGGAGATCTTCCCGGTCTTTCGTGAACTCTTCCAGAAGCGCAGTGCCGGTGAGGAGGTGCATGCATGAGCCTCGCCATCGAACGTCCTGGTCTGCTGTTCGAGGGCGCCGAATGGGATTTCGCCACCCTGCGGCGCATCAACGACGCCTGCGAGGAGGTGGCGCTTGGGGAGCTGGGGCTCGAGATCTATCCCAATCGCATCGAGGTCATAAGCTCCGAGCAGATGCTCGATGCCTATGCCTCCACCGGCCTGCCGCTGTTCTACCGGCACTGGTCCTTCGGCAAGCAGTTCGCGCAGCATGAGGCCTTGTACCGCAAGGGCCTGCGCGGCCTGGCCTATGAGATCGTCATCAACTCCGACCCTTGCCTTTCCTATGTGATGGAGGAGAACACCGCGGCGTTGCAGGCGCTGGTGATTGCCCATGCCGCCTTCGGCCACAACCATTTCTTCCGCAACAATCACGTCTTCCGCGAATGGACGGACGCCAAGGGCATTCTCGACTACCTGGAATTCGCCCGCAACTACGTCGCCCGTTGCGAGGAACAGCACGGCGAACAGGCGGTCGAGCGGCTGCTGGATTCCGCCCATGCGCTGATGAGCCATGGGGTGAACCGCCACCGGCGCCGGGTATTGGACCTGCGGAGCGAGGAACAGCGGGAACGCGAACGTCGGGCCTATGACGAACAGCGCTACAACGACCTGTGGCGTACCCTGCCCAGCAAGCCGCAGGCGGCGACCGCGCCGGACGAAGTGGCGCGACGCCGCGCCCTGCTCAACCTGCCGCAGGAGAACATCCTCTACTTTCTTGAGAAATCGGCACCACGGCTGCGCCCCTGGCAGCGCGAGATCATCCGCATCGTTCGCAACATCGCGCAGTATTTCCACCCGCAGCGCCAGACCAAGATGATGAACGAAGGCTGCGCCACCTATGTGCATTACCGTATCCTGAACCGTCTGCACGAGCTCGGCCGGATCAGCGACGGGGCGCTGCTGGAGGTATTGCATTCGCACAGCAGCGTCATCATGCAGCCGGAATTCGATGATCAGCGCTTCTCCGGCTTCAACCCTTATGCGCTCGGCTTCGGCATGATGCAGGACATCGAACGCATCTGCACGGCGCCGGAAGCCGAGGATCATGAGTGGTTCCCGGATATCGCCGGCTGCGGCGACCCGATGCGTGTACTGCGGGAAGCCTGGGCCAATTACCGCGACGAGAGCTTCATCCTGCAATTCCTCAGCCCGCGAATGATGCGCAACCTGCGGCTCTTCCATCTGGTGGACGACCCGCAGCGCCCGGCCATCAAGGTGGAGGCGGTGCATGATGAGCGCGGCTACCGCCGCATCCGCCGTGCCCTGGCCCGGCAGTACGATCCGGCCTGGCTCGAGACGGACATCCAGGTGGTGGACGTGGATCTGAGCGGCGACCGCCGGCTGATCCTGGAACACCGCGTCGCCAACGGGCGGCTGCTCGAGGAGCAGGAGGCACGGCAGGTGCTGCGTCACCTTGCCGCGCTCTGGACCTATGACGTGCTGCTGCGCGAGATAGACCCGGCGAGCGGCGCCACCCTGAAGGAGCACGCTGTTTCCCCGCCACGCCACGATTGAATTCCGGCGGCGGCGTGGCGCCTTCGGGGCGGGACAAAGGCCGGTGTTTCGCCTGGGTAACCCTGGATAGTCGGCAATTTCACCCCTGGCCGAAGGGGCTGAAAACCGTAGCGTGGGATGCTCCCAGCGTGGCCCGGGAAGCGGGCCGCCCCGCGGCGGGAAGCCCGGGCATCAGGGAGTTTCCGTCATGCGTCTGCTCCGCCCCCTCCTCACCGTTGCGGCGCTGGGCCTGGCTGCGGGCGTTTTCCTCCCAGGCCAGGCATCGGCCCATGAGGGCTGGGGCTACGGTCCTGGGTACACCCGCAGCTGGTATGCGCCCCCTCCCCCGCCGCCGGCCTATTACGGCCGTCCCTGGCATCGCCGCCACTGGGGCCCGCCGCCCGCCTGGGGCTATGCTCCTCCTCCGCAACCCTACTGGTATCGCTGAAGCCCCATGGACCGGGCGGGGCCACGCCAGCCCGGCCGGTCCCCCCCTTCCGACACAGCCCCGGCAGGTTTAGCCTGCAAGCGGAAGCGGGAGAGAACGGCCCATGCGGCAGGTCAGTATCGGCGACGTCACCATCACCAGCATCGTCGAACGCGATGGCCCCTGGCGGCAGCCGCAGGATATGTTCCCGGAATACGACGACTCCGTCTTCAAGGGCCATCTGGAGACACTTGACCCGGAGATCTTCGACCACGCCTCCGGCAAGGTGGTCATCACCTATCAGACCTTCGTGGTGCGCACGCCGAAACACACTATCCTGGTGGACACCTGCACTGGTGAGGACAAGGGCTTCCCGGCGCCAATGGATTTCCCGAAGCAGCCCTGGCTGGACGATTTCAAGGCCGCCGGGCTGCGCTTCGAGGATATCGACTACGTCTTCTGTACCCATCTGCATATCGACCACAGCGGCTGGAACACCGTGCTGCGCAACGGCCGCTGGGTGCCCACCTTCCCGAAGGCGAAATACGTCTTTCACAAGCGCGAATACTCCGCTTGGCGGACCCTCCATGGCAGGGACCCGGAGGACCGCCGCTCCAAGGTGTGGAAG
>JAEWCI010000610.1 GCA_023390705.1 Pseudomonadota bacterium | reverse complement strand
GCCGGGTATGTGCTGATCGTCACGCTGCTGGCCCTCGGGGCGGCCTGGGTGTGGCAGCGGCAGCAGGCTTCGTGAAAGGCATCGGGTCAGGATGAGCAAGCAGGACCTCACCCGCCAGGAAGAGTTCAAGCGCGCCACCGCCGGCGTGCTGCGCGCCATGGCGCATGCCGAACCGGATGTGCAGGTGGCCTTCCAGCCCGGCCCGGGCGGGGTCTCCGGCAAGCGCGTGCGGCTGCCATTGCCGACCCGTACCCTGCCGCAGGCCGAGATGGCCAAGCTGCGCGGCGCGGCCGATGCCGCCGCGCTGAAGCTGCGCCACCACAATGAAGGCCTCCATGCCGCCCGCCTGCCGCAGCGGCGCGAGGCGCGCGAGGTGTTCGACGCGCTGGAGGATGTGCGCGTCGAGACCGTCGGCAGCAGGCACATGAGCGGCGTCGCCGCCAACCTGCGCGCCCGCCTGGCCGATGCCTGCGAGGCCGAGGGCTATGACCGCATGACCCGCAAGGACCAGTTGCCGCTGCCCGCGGCGCTGTCCCTGCTGGCGCGCGAACGCATCTCCGGCGAGCCGGCGCCCGAGGCAGCGCGGCGCGTGCTCGATCTCTGGCGCGACACGCTGAGCGAGAAGGCCGGCCTTGCGCTGGACGAGATGGCGGCGAGTACCGAGGACCAGGACGCCTTCGCCCGCGCCGCCCGCAAATTCCTCACCGCCCTCGACCTCGCCGAGGCCGAGGTGGAGAGCGAGGCGCAGGACGACCAGGAGGGCGAGGAAGGCGACCAGAGCACCACCCAGCAGGACCAGTCCGGCGAGGGCGAGGCCCAGGCGCAGGACCAGGAATCCATGCTGGGCGCCCAGCCTGAGAGCATGCAGGGCGAAGCCTCCGACGAGGAGGTGGAGGAGGCCGAGGAGGAAGGCGCCGCCGCCGAGGGCGACGACAAGCCCGGCGGGCCGCAGCAGCGCAAGGAAGTGGTCCAGACCGACGACACATCGCGCTACCACGCCTACACCCTGCAATTCGACGAGGTGGTGGAGGCCGAGGACCTCTGCGACCCGGAGGAACTGGCGCGGCTGCGACAGCAGCTCGACCAGCAGCTTTCCCACTTGCAGGGCGTCGTCTCCAAGCTGGCCAACCGGTTGCAGCGGCGCCTGCTGGCGCAGCAGCAGCGCGCCTGGGAATTCGACCTGGAGGAGGGCCTGCTGGACGTCGCCCGCCTGGCCCGTACCGTCGCCAACCCGATGCACGCGCTTTCCTACAAGCGCGAGCGGGAGGCGGATTTCCGCGACACCGTCGTCTCCCTGCTGATCGACAATTCCGGCTCCATGCGCGGCCGGCCGATCACCGTTGCCGCCATGTGCAGCGACATCCTGGCGCGCACGCTGGAACGCTGCTCGGTGAAGGTCGAGATTCTCGGCTTCACCACCCGCGCCTGGAAGGGCGGCCAGGCGCGCGAGAAATGGGTGCAGGACGGCAAGCCCCGCAATCCGGGCCGGCTCAACGACCTGCGGCATGTCGTCTACAAGTCCGCCGACGCCCCCTGGCGGCGCGCGCGCAAGAATCTCGGCCTGATGCTGCGCGAGGGGCTGCTGAAGGAGAATATCGACGGCGAGGCCCTGGAATGGGCCTACCGGCGCCTGCGTGGCCGGCCGGAGCATCGCCGCATCCTGATGTTGATCTCGGACGGTGCGCCGGTGGATGACAGCACGCTGTCCGTGAACCCCGGCAATTACCTGGAACGCCACCTCCGCAAGGTGATCCACGATATCGAGAACCGCGCCGATGTGGAGCTGATCGCCATCGGCATCGGCCATGACGTGACGCGCTACTACCGCCGTGCCGTGACCATCGTGGATGCCGAGGAGCTGGGCGGCACCATGATGAAGAAGCTCGCCGAACTGTTCGACGAGGACGCGGCCGAGGCCTGGCAGCGCGCCGCCGCCGAACGCGCCGCCCTGGTGGTCTGACCGCCGCGCCATGAGCCTGCCGGGGGGCGGCCTGCTGCACCGCCGCCTCCTGCTGGCGGGTCTTGCCGGTTTCGGGGCCGGTTGCGCCGCCGGCGTCGCGGGGGCCGCCGCCCCGGCTCGGCCGTTCCCCCAGCCCGCCCTTCCCGCCGGCAGCCGGCTGGAGGCACTGGGCGCCCTGCAACTGGACCCGGCGGTGATCGGCTTCGGCGGGCTTTCCGGCCTGCATCTCTCGGACGATCTCCGCCTCACCGCCATCAGCGATCTCGGCCGCTGGCTGACCGGACGGCTGGTGCTGGATGGCGCCGGCCGTCCCCAGGGCCTGGCCGCGCTGCGCACGGGAAGGCTGCGCGACGGCGCCGGCCAGCCCCTGCCCCGCGGCTATTCGGGGGATGCCGAATCGCTCGCCCGCCTGCCTGGTGGCGGCTGGCTGGTGGGGTTCGAGCGCTGGCACCGCATCCGCGCCTATCCCGAGCTGGACGGGCTGGCCGGCTTCGTGGATGCCCCGGCCGAACTGGCCACGGCCCCGGCCAATGGCGGGCTGGAAGCCCTGGCCGTGCTGCGCGACGGGCGCTGGCTGCTGCTTTCCGAAAGCCAGCCCCTGCCCGATGCGCCGGGCGCCTTCCGCGCCTGGCTGGGCCAGCCCGGCGCCTGGATGGCCTTCGGCTACCGCCCGGAGCCGGACTACTTCCCCGCCGATGCCTGCCCGCTGCCGGAGGGCGGCGCGCTGGTGCTGGAGCGGCATTTCTCCCTGGTGCGCGGCTTCCGCGGCCGGCTCGTGCGGCTGGACGCGGCGCAATTGGCCGCCGCCACGCCCGGCACCGTGCTGCAGGGGGAGGAATTGCTGCGCCTGCGCCCGCCCCTGCCCACCGACAATTACGAAGCCGTCTCCGTGGCGCGGTACCGGGGCCGCAGCCTGGTGGCCATGCTGTCGGACGACAACCAGAACATGCTGCAGCGCAGCCTGCTGCTGCTGTTCGCGCTGGTGGACGATTGACGCCGGTAACGGGCCCTGACCGGTGCCGGAGCCGCAAATGCAGCCTGCACCCCGTGCCGCGCAGTGCAACCGGCTTGCAAGTGGCCGTTGACCGGTCACGATCAACGGCCGCTGGCGTGATCCGCCGGAATGCCCCGGGGCCGTGAACCGGCCGGCAATTTGCAAGCCTTCGGACAAGGCCCGCCGCCGGGGGGGCCCCCCCC
>JAEWCI010000602.1 GCA_023390705.1 Pseudomonadota bacterium | reverse complement strand
CCCAGTAGTAGCGCGCTTCCAGCAGCCGGCCGCGCAGCAGGCTCAGCGCGACGCCGCCGAGCGGGCGGATGAGGAAGGGCGCCACCATGCCCGGCGGCGTGCGGTGCCGCCGCAGCACGAAGCCGAGGCCACGGCCGTACAGCGCGGCGCGCTGCACCGCCACCGGCGTCAGCCGCTTGTCCGGATGGATGATGCGCAGGCCGGGGTCGTAGAGCGCCTTGTGCCCGGCCGCCAGCGCGCGGCAGACCAGGTCGTTGCCCTCCGCCGAGCCAAGGCTGGTGCCCGGCCCCAGCGTCTCGTCGAAGCCGCCGAGCGCCAGCGCCGTCTCCCGCCGCAGGAACAGGTTGAACTCGATCACGCTGGTCCAGACATTGGCCAGCGTGATCCCGCCCGCCTCCGCCCGCCAGCGGCCGGAACCGAGCCCGCCTTCCGGAGAGGCGGCGGGGCCGGTCAGCACCTGCAATTCGGGGTCGGCGGCGAAGGCACGGGCCACGCGGTCCAGCACGCCGGGCGGCAGGGTGCAGTCGTCGTCCGGGAAGCCGACCAGTTCGTGCCGCGCCATGCGCAGGCCCAGGTTGCGGGCATGGTTGGCATTGGCCACCTGGGAACGCCGGTGGCGGATCGCCAGCCGGTTCTCGTAGCGCGCCAGCACCGGCAGCAGCCGGTCGTCCGCGTTCTGGTCCACCACGATGACGTCCAGGCGGTGGCCCGCCTGGGCCAGCAGGCTGTCGAACAACTCGGCCAGTTCCGCGTCGCGGCCACGGGTGGCGACCACCAGCGAGAAGCTCATGCGGCGGCTTCCATCTGTCGCACCCGCGGTGCCGGCATCTCGCGCTCGACCAGGGAAAGGATCGCTTCGCGGAACCGCTCGCGGCTGAAGCGCAGCGCGTTGTCGCGGCAATCCTCGGGGGCGATGGGCGTGGCTTCGAATTCCGCGACGGCGGCGATGATGGCCTCGGCGCTCTGCTCGGCGAAGAACAAGCCGGTGGGGCGCGGATGCGGCGGGGTGCGCAGGATATCCCGCGCGCCGCCCTTGCCGAAGGCCAGCACCGGCGTGCCGCAGGCCTGGGCCTCGACGGTGGCGATGCCGAAATCCTCCTCGGCGGCGAAGACGCAGGCGCGCGCCGACTGGGTCAGCCGCACCAGCTCCGCTTGTCCGGCACGGCCGCGGATCTCGATATTCGGCGCCCCGCCGGCGGCGGCGCGCACCGCCGGCATGTTCGGGCCATCGCCCAGCACGATCAGGCGGTGCTGCGGCATCCGGCGGAAGGCCTCCACCACCAGCTCCACCCGCTTGTACGGCACCATGCGCGAGGCGATGAGGAAATGCCCCTGCTTCTCCCGCTGGAAGGCGAAGCCTTCGACATCCACCGGCGGGTGGATCACCTCCGCTTCGCGCCGCCACACCTTGCGGATGCGTTCCGCGATGTAGCGGGAATTGGCCACCAGCACGTCCGGCCGCGCGGCGCTGGACTGGTCCCAGAGCCGCAGCCGGTGCAGCAGCCAGCGGGTATAGGCGCCCTTCAGGCCGCGGGTCAGCCCGGCTTCCCGCAGGTATTGGTGCTGGAGATCCCAGGCATAGCGCATGGGGCTGTGGACATAGCTGACATGGAGCTGCCCCGGCCCGGTGATGGCGCCCTTGGCCACGGCATGGTTGCTGGAAAGCACCAGGTCGTAGCCCGAGAGGTCGAACTGCTCCACGGCCAGCGGCATCAGGCCGAGATACCAGCGGAAGCGCTTGCGGGCGCCGGGCAGGCGCTGGATGAAGCTGGTGGTGGCCCGCCTGCCGCCGAGGAAGCCGCGCTGTTCCTCCGGCAGGAAATCCACCAGGGTGAAGAGATCGGCCTGGGGGAAGCAGGCCAGAAGCTGTTCCACCACGCGTTCCGAACCCGCGTAGCTGTCCAGCCATTCATGCACGATCGCGACCTTCATCGCGCCAGGGACTCCAGTTGCTCGCGCAGCACGGCGGCGGCGCGGGGCCAGGTGAACTGCGCCGCACGTAGCAGGCCGGCGCGGCGCAATTGCGGCAGCAGGCCCTCTTCCTCCAGCAGCCGCGCCAGGGCGGCCGTCAGGCTTTCCGGCGAGGCGGCATCGAACCACAAGGCGGCCTCGCCGCAGACCTCCGGCACCGCGCCGGAGCGCGCCGCCAGCACCGGGCAGCCGCAGGTCATCGCCTCCAGCGGCGGCAGGCCGAAGCCTTCGTAGCGGGAGGGGAAGACCAGGCAGAGCGCCTGTTCGTACAGCGCCCGCAATTCGGCATCGCTGACCCGGCCAAGGGCGATAGCGGCGGGCCCGCCTTCCGTGCGGCGGAACACCGCGGCATCGGCGGCGCCGGCCAGGGCCAGGGTCAGCCCGCGTGCCGCCAGCAGCCCGGCGGCCGCCTGCAACAGGGCGAGGTTCTTATGCGCCGCCGGGTTGCCCACCGCCAGCGCGTAGCGCCCGGGTTGCAGCCCGTGCCGGGCCAGGATGCCGGCATCGGCCGGCGCGCGCAGGATATGCTCGCCGCCTTCCGGCAGGACGCCGATACGGGTGGGGTCCAGCCGCAGCCGCTCCGCCAGCCGACCACGGGAGAATTCCGAGACGGTCAGGATCTTCGCCCCGCTGCGCGCCAGCCCGTGGTGCAGCAGCCGGTACCAGGCGCGGAACTGCCAGGAGTAGCTTTCCGGCGTGTCGAAGACGCCGGCGTCATGGATCACCACCGCCTGTCGCCGCCCGGCCAGCAGCGGCGCGGTGTTGCCCAGGCTGAGCAGCACCCCGCCCCGCAACTGGCGCGGCAGGTCCAACTGCTCCCAGGCCTGGCCGCCATGGCGGCCGACCACCTCCGCGGGCAGGTTCTCCCAAGGCGAGGCAGCTTCGCCCGGCGGCCGGAGCAGGCGCGTCTCCGCCGGCCATTCGCCGGCGCCGATCGCCGCGTCTATGGCGCGCGTCACCTCCAGCGCGAAGCGTTGCACGCCGGTGACCCGCTGGGTGAGGAAGCGGCCGTTGATAAGGATGGGTTTCATGCCTTGCCCCGGCGCAGCGCGGCGTACGGGTCCCGCAAGAGGGTGAGCAGATCGGCGCGCTCCGTCGCATCCAGCGTGGCGAGCACGGCACCGAGGCAGGCCGCCAGCGTCAGCGCCCCCAGCACCGCCTGGGCCTGCCAGCCTTGCACCGGCACCAGCAGGGCCAGCCCCAGCCCGGCCACCGCCAGGGGCCATGCCAAGCGCCGCACCGCGCCGGCGGCGGCGGGGTAGATGCGCGCCACCAGCCACAGCTTGCCGGCGCAATCCAGGGCGCAGCGCAGGGCGAAGCCGGCCGCTGCGCCCTCGATGCCGAGGCCCAGCCACAGCAGCAGCGCGGTCAGCGGCAGGAAGACGACGGCTTCGGCCAGGATCAGCCGCGCCGTGAGGTCCGGCCGGCCGATGGCGTCCAGCAGGGCGTTCGGTACATAGGCCAGGCAACTGAACAGGATGCCGAGGCAAAGCAGGCGCAGCACCATGGCGCTTCCCGTTTCGAATTCCGTGCCCAGCCACAGCCGCAGCACCGGCCCGGCGACCGCCAGCAGCAGCAGCGCCGCGGGCAGGCACACCGCCAGGATCATCAGCCCGCCCCGATGCAGCAGGGCGGCGGTCCGTTCCGGCATGGCCCGGTAGGCCGAGGCCATGGCCGGGACCAGCGTATTCGCCACCGCCACCGGCAAAATCCAGAAGCGCAGCACGAGGTCGAGCGGCGTGGCATAGAAGGCGACAGCCTGAAGCGTCAGCATGGCGCCGATCAGGAAGCGGTCGGCATAGATCAGCGCCTGGCCGAGCGTGCCGGAAAAGGTCATCCAGCCGCCCATGCGCAGCAGCGGCAGGGCAGGGGCCAGGCGCGGCCACTGCCGGAACAGCCCGGGCAGCAGGGGCCGGACCAGCCAGAGATAGGAAAGCGTATTGGCCAGCCGGCAGGCCACCAGCGCCAGCATCACCGCCACGAGGCTGTCCCACACCAGCAAGGCCAGCACCGGGCCGAGATAGTAGAGGATGCTGACCGGGATGGTGACCAGGTTGGCCGCGCGGAATCTCTGGTAGGCCGCCAGCACGCCCCACAGCGCGGCGTTCAGCACCACCAGCGGCGCGGCGCAGGCCAGCACCCGCAACGCGGCGACAGTCTCCTCCCGCAGGGCGGGCGGCACGTTCAGCACGCTGTGCACCAGCGCCGGCATGGCCAGGAACAGCGCCGCGGCGCCGAGCAGGCTGAGCCCCGCCAGGGTGACCAGGGCCGAGGCGGTCAGCGCCGCGGCCCCTTCCCCCTCGCCGGCGCCGATCCGTTCGGACAGCGCCCTGGTCAGGGCGGCGCCGACGCCGAGGTCGAAGATGCCGAACACCCCGACCAGGGCCAGCGCCAGGGTGAACAGGCCCCAGCGTTCCAGGCCGAGCTGGCCGACCAGGATGGGCGTCAGGACCAGGGCCAGCAGCAGCGGTAGGCCGCGTCCCATCCCGTTCCACAGCACGCCGGCCAACATGCGCCGTCCGCTGGTGCGGGCTTCGGCCGTCTCGGTCATGTTACGATACTGTCCATCCCTTGCGGCACGCGCCCATCTGCGCGTGCCGGGGGCCCCAGAAGGGGCCCGCGGCCCATGCCTGTGGTCCGGGCGGGAAGGTCCCGCCCCCGGCCTGGAAAGGGGATATAGCCTAGTAGGCGCCGCGGCGCAGCAGCACGACCGCCGGGGTGCGCAGCAGGATGCGCAGGTCGGTCAGCAGCGAGGGGCGGGTGGCATAGGCCACGTCCAGCGCCACGCGCTGGGCGTAGCTGGTGTCGCTGCGGCCGCTGACCTGCCACAGGCCGGTGATGCCAGGGCGGACCGAGAGGTAGTGCTCGGCGGCCAGGCCGTAGTGCTGGGTCAGCTCCCGCTGGACCACCGGGCGCGGGCCGACCAGCGACATCTCGCCCCGCAGCACGTTGATGAGCTGCGGCAGCTCGTCGAGGCTGGTGGCGCGCAGGAAGCGGCCGATCCAGGTGACGCGCGGGTCGCGCTTCAGCTTGCGGGTGGCGTCCCATTCGGCACGGGCGGCCGGGTCGCGCTCCAGCAGCTCGGCCAGGGCACGGTCACTGTCCACCACCATGGAGCGGAATTTCAGGCAGGCGAAGGACCGGCCGCCGCGGCCGACGCGCTGGTGGCCGAAGAAGGCGGGGCCGCCATCCAGCCTCACCAGCAGGGAGACGACCAGGAAGAAGGGCAGGGCCAGCAGCAGCAGGGAGCCGGCACCCAGCACATCCATCGCGCGCTTCAGATTCGGATACAGGGCCTCACGCAGCGCCGGGCCGTCATCGCGGACCGGCAGGCCATGCGGGCTGGCCACCGCCACCTCGCCGGCGGCGACCGGGA
Organism: Pseudomonadota bacterium; assembly: GCA_023390705.1. Lineage (GTDB taxonomy): Bacteria > Pseudomonadota > Alphaproteobacteria > Acetobacterales > Acetobacteraceae > JAEWCI01. Next base: position 967 of record JAEWCI010000602.1, on the reverse strand, counting down.
GCATCGTCATCTCCCGCCGGACGGCCAGTTCACGGCCGCGCATCCGGCGCGAGCGCTTGGAAGCCTGCACGGATGCCGGAAACCGGCTCGAAATCAGGCCAGACATGGACAACCTCTGTAACCCCAGGCTGTGGCCCGCTGTGTGGGTGCGGTCCCATCTTCCCCCGCCGCCCTGGCACCCGGCACGGGCCGTTCCGCACGGCCCCGCGACAGGTTCACCTTGGCGACGGTTGCAGGATGGCGGGCGGCCGGGACGGCTTTGCGACCGGGTTGAGGCCAAAATGTGGCGGAGGGACATTGATCCGGGGATGGGTTTCCCGCCCCGGGAATTTCCGCCCGGGCCACGAAATAGCCAGAATGCCCGTGCAGCCTTGTTCCATGCCCCGGTGGAAGCCGTGAGAACGGCGCCTGGCCGGGGCAGGCAGGCTTCCGGGAGCATTGCCCGTTTCCCGCAGCCAGGAGGCAGCCACGGCATGGCAGGATTCCGGTTGCTGGAGGGTGACGAACCAACGGGTTGCCGGCTGCTCCGGCCTGGTTCAACTATGCGACGGCGCGCCCCGCCGTTTCCTCACGGCCGGTCCTTCCGGCGCCAAGAAACATGAGCACCGGCCTTCCCACCATCGCCGCCCCGCCCCTGACCCCCGCCTTCGCTTCCGGCTTCCGGGCACGCCGTGCCGCCGCTGCGGTGGCTGCCGTGCCGTTGCTGCTGCTGGCGGCGACGCTGGCGCTGCGGGCGGTGGGGCTGACGCCCTCGGTCATCGACTGGGACGAATCCCTCTACCTGCTCCAGGCGCGGGAATGGCTGCGCGGCGGCTGGCCGCTGGTGGCGGTGTGGGACATGCACCCGGTCGGGGCGCCCGCGGTCTTCGCGGCGGCGATCGCCCTGCTGGGCGATAGCGTGCCGGCGGTGCGGCTGCTCGGCAGCCTCTGCGTCGCCGCCACCGGCTGGGCGCTGTTCTGCAGGGTG
>JAEWCI010000596.1 GCA_023390705.1 Pseudomonadota bacterium | reverse complement strand
CGCGCCGACCGGCCGGGCGGCCAGCGGCGCAGGGATAGGGCAGTGAGATTCCCGCCTAATCGATCGAGAGATTGAGGCGCTTCACCATCCGCTCCTCGTAGGCCATGCGCTCGCGGGCGAATTTGGTGTAGTCGGCCGGGCCGAGATACTCGTCCGGCTGGTCGTTCTCGTTCATGAATTGCTGCACGCGCGGATGGTACTGCGCCTTCTTGAAGAGCTGGTGCAGCCGCTCGGTGATCTCCGGGTCCATGCCCTTCGGGCCGGCGATGCCGTAGGGCGAGGTCACCACCATGTCGTAGCCGAGCTCGCGCAGCGTCGGCACCTCCGGGAAGCTGCGCAGCCGGTCGCGGGTCCAGACGGCCAGCAGCCTGAGCTGCCCGGCCTCGACATTCGGCTTCCAGGTGTTGGAATTGGCCACGCAGTCGATCTGCCGCGCGAGCAGGGCGGTGATGCCCTCGGTCGTGCCGCGATAGGGGATGTGGAGCATCTCCACCTTCTCCTTCTCGCACAGTTCCTCCATGGCCAGGTGGTTGGAGGTGGCGATGCCGGAGGTGGCGTAGCTGCGCCTGCCGGGCTCGCGCCGCGCCGCCGCGAACATGTCCGCCAGGCTGTTCCAGCCGGAGGCCGGGTGCACGACATGGCCGAAGACGAAGCCGGTCTGCTGGATGATGTAGGTGAAGTCATCCACCGGGTGCCAGGTCGGCCGCTTGGTCAGGAAGGGGTGGCGGATCACCGAGAGATGGTGGTGCGCGATGGTGTAGCCATCCGGCCGTGCCTGTGTGATGAGGAACTGCGCTGCCAGGGTGCCGCGTGCGCCGGGCCGGTTCTCGACGATCAGCGGATGGCCGGTCTCCTGCTGGATGACCTCCGACATCAGGCGGATCAACCCGTCAAGCGTGCCGCCCGGTGCCCAGGGGATGAGGATGCGGATCGGGCGGTTGGGGAACTGGCCTTCGCCGATGGCAGGCCGCGCCAGCGTGGCACCCAGCATTGCGCCGAGCGCGAGGCGGCGGCGGATCAGCCCTGTCGTCATCCTTGGTATCTCCCGACAGCGCAGGCGGCGCGGAAGGGCGCTCCTGTCGCTCAGATTGTTGGTTGCCCCGGTTCGTTGGCGACGGCAGTGGTAGCGCGAACGCCTGGGGGAAAACAGGGGTGCGGGCGGAACGGACCGCTTCCGCGGGCCTGCGGCCCGGCCCAGGGGCGGGACAAGCCTGGCGCAGCGCATGCTGCCGCCTCAGCGGGCGCGGGTGCCATATCCGGCAGCGGGATCGCCAGGGCGCGTGAGCGGCGCCGCAGGACGGGGAGCCTGCCCCTGATCGTTGCGTCCATCCGCACCGGTCATGGCTCAGGCGCCGCTGCCATGCCGGTTATCCCTCTCAGCGCGCCGGCTCCGGCTGATTCTGCCGTTCAGCCAGGTGTATCGTTACCTGGTCCGCCAGTTCGGCCCCGGTGATCGGCTTGCGCAGCAGGGCCAGCCTGCCCTCCACCGTGCTGCTCAGAAGCCGGCCGACCGCATCGCCGGCATAGCCGGTAAGCAGGATGGCCGGCAGGTTGGGCCAGCGCTGCCGCGCCTCCCGGATCAGGGCAAGGCCATCCATCTCCGGCATCGCAAGATCGGTCACCAGTACCTCGTAGCGGACCTCATCACCTTCCAGCAGCGCCAGGGCCGCCCGGCCGTCTCCGGCCACGGTCACCGTGAAGCCTGCATCGGCCAGTTGCGCCGCCAGTACTTCCCGCACCACGGGCTCGTCATCCACCAGCAGCACGCGGGGCATGGACTGCGGGCCGGCCGAACGGCTCACACAGGGCTCCACATCGGCGGGAGGTCTGCCCTCCTCCACCGGCGCGCAATCCGCCACCGGAAGCCAGAGCGAAACCCTGGTGCCTTGGCCGAGGCGGCTCTCGATCTCCAGCATGCCGCCCGATGCCTCGGCAAAGCCGCGGGCCATGGAGAGGCCCAGCCCGGTACCCTGGCCGATCGGCTTGGTGGTGAAGAAAGGATCGGAGGCGCGGGCCAGGGTGGCCTCATCCATGCCGGTGCCGGTATCAGCCACCGTCAGGCAGACATATTGACCGGCAGCGAGACCGGGCCGATCGCCGGCGCCGGTCACCTCGACGGCCGTCGCGGCAAGGGTCAGGCTGCCGCCATCGGGCATGGCGTCGCGCGCATTGGTGGCCAGGTTGACCAGCACCGTTTCCAGCTTGCCCCGGTCAGCGGATACCGGTGGCAGGCCGGGCTGCACTTCCACCTGCACCCGGATCGCGGCGCCCAGGGTCGCCAGCACCTCGCGCAGGCTGGGCAGCAGTTCGGCCATGTCCAGGCGTTCGGCGCGCAGCTCCTCACGGCGGGCGAAGGTCAGCAGCCGCCGGGTGATGGACTCGCCACGGCGGGCAGCGTCCTCGATCATCCCGCTCAGCCGCTCGACCGCCTCGGCGTCGCGGATGCGGCGGCGGATCAGGCTGACACCCCCGGCGACCGCCTGCAGGATGTTGTTGAAGTCGTGCGCGATCCCTCCGGCGAGCTGGCCGACTGCCTGGAGCTTCTGCGCCTGGAGGAGGTCGGCCTCGGTTTGCCGGCGTTCGGCGGCCTCGATCCGAAGCTGCTCATTGGCCTGCAACAGCTCCTTCGTGCGCGAAGCCACGCGGGCCTCCAGGGCCTGGGCATGCTCCCGCAGCTCCGCCTCGCGGCGCTGCAGCGCCTCCGCCATGCCGTTATAGGCCGCGGCGAGCTGGCCGAATTCGGAGCCCTCGCCCCAGGCCGGGGCACGGGCGCTCAGGTCGCCCTCGCGCCAGCGCCGGGCAACGGCCAGCAAAGCCTCGGTCGGGGCGGCGATGAGGCGGCGCGCCGCCACGGCGGTGACCAGGAACACGATGAGGGTGACGCTGCCCAGCAGCAGCGCGCTTTGCAGCAGCGTGGTTTCGATGTCCTGCATCAGCTCGGGCTCGTGGAAGCCCACCGCCACGGCAAGGCCATGGCTGGCCGGGCTGGGCGGGGAATAGCCCACCACCCGGTCCGTGCCGTCTATGCTGTGCAGCCGCAGCAGGCCGGGACTGCTGGCCCGGAGCATGGGCTGCGCCGCCGGCGGCAGGCGCTGGCCGAGGAATTCCGCGTGCCGCACATCGCGGCCCAGGATGGTGCCGGCGGTATCCGTGACGGTCAGTACGCCATTGGCAATGAAGGGCGAACCGGCGCCCTTCAGCCGCACCAGATGCTGTTCCAGCCAGGTGAGGTCGAGCGCGGCCACCAGAACGCCGCCCGGCTCCGCCGGGCCGGCCGCGACCGGCAGGTAGAAGGGCAGGATGCCGCCCGGCGCGTATTCCGGGCGAACGAAGCGGCCGGCGGTGAAGCTGCGCGCCGCCAGGCCCTCCCGCGCCCAGCCCATGTCCGCGGCGGTGCCGAGCAGGGCGGGGTCGGACGCGCAACTGGCCCGGCCTTCGGTATCCATCAGGGCGATGAAGGCGAAGCCCGGGGCGGCATGCCGCAGCGCGGCCATGCGGTTGCCGCAGTTCTCCCCCTGGGTGCGGATCTGGCGGAATTCGGCGGCGGCGCCCAGCAGGATGCGGGCACCCTCGGCGATGCTGTCCACATTGCCGGCCAGCAGCCGCGCCTGCTGCACCGCCAGGTCGCCGAGCGCGGCCTTGCGGTCGTTCCACTGGCTCCAGCTTACGGCGAGCTGGAGGAGGATGGTCGGCAGCAGGCAGGCCGCGATGATCAGCAGCAACCGGGTCGAAATACGCATGCCAGGACCATGCAACCGCCCGGCAGGGCGGCCAGCCTGCTCGATACTGATGGTCTCGGATCGGGCAACGCTTGGTGATACGGCCTTGGCGTAATCGGTCATCGCCGTCACCATAGTGTGAGCAGCCATCAATGTGGCTCAAACAACCGTGAAATGCCAGTTCGGGCATGGAACCGGCGGCGAGTGAAACCACCCGGCCGCCGCCCGGGAGAGCGGCGCGGGGCGAGGCGGCCACTGGTCAGTAGCCGGGGCACAGGGATATAGGGACGCCCCGGCTTCGCCTCGCAGCGGGGCGCCCGAATACTGGATGCGATATGCCGAACGAAATCGCGCCGGCCGGCTTCGACCCGCTGGCTTCAGGCTGGAAAAGGCTGCCGGGCCGCGGCTTTCCCGAAACGGTGGGAGAGTTCTACGCGAAGCGCGGGGAAGGTGGCGGCTGGCGCTATGGCTTCCTGGCCGAACCACGCCATGCCAATGTCGGCGGGGTGGTGCATGGCGGCATGCTGATGACCTTCGCCGACGACATCTTCGGCATGTGCGTCTGGGAAGCGGTGGGCCGTAACCCGGTTTCCACCATCCAGCTCAATACCCGCTTCGTCGCTCCCGCCAGGCCGGGCGAGTTCATCGAATGCGAGGCCGAGGTGCAGCGTGTCACCCGCTCCGTCGTCTTCATCCGCGGCCAGTTGACGGTGGGGGAGCGCCTGGTGCTCTCCGCCGACGGCGTGTGGAAGATATTGGGCCGCAACTGAAACCCCCGCCGGCCGGCTGCCGGAGGGCAGGATGTCTTGGGAAGGATCGCAGCCATGCGCAGTGCCGTCATCGTCTCCACCGCCCGCACGCCGATCGGCCGGGCCTATCGCGGCGCCTTCAACGACACCCAGGCCCAGGCCCTGGGCGGGCACGTCATCGCCCAGGCGGTGAAGCGCGCCGGCATCGACCCGTCCGAGGTTGAGGACGTCATCATGGGCGCGGCGCTGCAGCAGGGCAGCCAGGGCAGCAATTTCGCCCGGCAATGCGCGCTGCGCGCCGGCCTGCCGCACAGCATCCCGGGCATGAGCCTGGACCGGCAGTGCTCCTCCGGCCTCATGGCCATCGCCACCGCCGCCAAGCAGGTGATCGTGGACGGCATGCAGGTGGCGGTCGGCGGCGGGCTGGAATCCATCTCGCTGGTGCAGAACGACAAGGTGAACCGCCACCGCACCCGCGATCCCTGGCTGGAGCAGCATGTGCCGCAGCTCTACATGAGCATGCTGGAAACCGCCGAGGTGGTGGCCGACCGCTACGGCATTTCGCGCGAGGCGCAGGACGAATACGCGCTGCAATCGCAGCAGCGCACCGCCGCCGCCCAGGCCGCCGGCGCCTTCGACGCCGAGATCGTGCCCATGCCCTCCCGCATGGCGGTGCAGGACAAGAATACCGGCGAGATCTCCTACAAGGAGGTCACGCTGACCAAGGACGAGGGCAACCGTGCCGACACCACGCTGGAGGGGCTGCAGAGCCTCAAGCCGGTGTTCAAGGACGGCCAGCGCATCAAGGAAGGCCGCTTCATCACTGCCGGCAATGCCAGCCAGCTTTCGGACGGCGCCTCGGCCGCCGTGGTGATGGAGGCGAAGGAGGCGGAGCGGCGCGGATTGCAGCCGCTCGGCATCTATCGCGGCATGGCGGTGGCCGGCACCGACCCGGACGAAATGGGCATCGGCCCGGTCTTCGCCGTGCCCAAGCTGCTGAAGCAGCACGGGCTGAAGATGGACGATATCGGCCTGTGGGAGCTGAACGAGGCCTTCGCCTGCCAGGTGCTGTACTGCCGCGACAAGCTGGGCATCCCGAATGAGCGGCTGAACGTGAATGGCGGCGCCATCAGCATCGGCCACCCCTATGGCATGTCCGGCGCGCGCATGACCGGCCACGCGCTGATCGAGGGCAAGCGCCGCGGCGTGAAGTATGTGGTGATCACCATGTGCATCGGCGGCGGCCAGGGCGCCGCCGGCCTGTTCGAGGTGGCCTGATCCGGCTGGCCCTCCCGCGCTGCGCTGCGGCGAGGGAGGGGCCTGTCATCAGGCGGGTTCGAAGGCCGGGAAATTGGCTTTTCCGGCCTTCACCCTGGTGGATGCGCACGGCCATGCCGACGCGCAGCCGCGATACCGGGCTCCCGTCGCCGTCTTGCTGCCAAGGGAGCCCGGCAGCCCTGCGCGCCGCTGCCCGGCTTCAAAGGCAGGATTTTCCGTATCCGGTGTCAGAGGCTGTTGAGCAATTTTAGTGCGTCTTGGTTTGATGTGGCGTGGGATCATGCGGTTGCCATGTCGGGGGGATGCAATCTCAGGCTTACCCTTCCGATCTCAGCGATGAGGAGTGGGCGATC
>JAEWCI010000590.1 GCA_023390705.1 Pseudomonadota bacterium | reverse complement strand
TCTTCTCAGGCAGGGTGGTCGGGCGGGAAGGTGCAGTTCAATCTGATTTAGAAATAAATCGTTCCCCTCGCTTGGCAAAACGGGGGCGGCCGCTCAGGCCCGGCGGGCAGTCATGCGGCGCGCATGGCAGGGAGTTCGGGCGAGCCAGGCATGCTGGCCGGGCGTGCCGCAGGAACCGGGTCCCGCAGCACATAGCCGCGGCCCCAGACGGTGCCGATCAGGTTTTCCGCCCCCGCCTGGGCGAGCTTCTTGCGCAGCTTGCAGATGAAGACGTCGATGATCTTCACCTCCGGCTCATCCATGCCGCCGTACAGGTGATTCAGGAAGGCTTCCTTGGTCAGCACCACGCCCTTCCTCAGCGTGAGGAGCTCAAGGATGGCGTATTCCTTGCTCGTCAGATGCACCGACCGGCCATCAACCGTGACGTCGCGGGAGCCGAGGTTGAGCGTCAGCCCGCCAACCGACAGGCTTGGATGGCTGAAGCCCTTGGCTCTCCGTACCACGGCCTGGATGCGGGCGACCAGTTCCTGCCCATCGAAGGGCTTGGTGATGAAGTCGTCGGCCCCCATGCCGAAACCCTTCACCTTGGCCTGCGGCCGGGACAGGCCCGAGAGGATGAGCACCGGGGTTTCGATCCGTGCCGCGCGGAGCCGGCGCACCACCTCGTACCCTTCCATATCGGGAAGGACGAGATCGAGGATGATGATGTCGTAGTCGTACAGCCGGGCGAGTTCGAGCGCTTCCTCACCGGTATCCACCGAGTCGGCGACCATGGCGGCCGATTTCAGTGTGGTGACGATTCCCCGGGCAGCCGTCAGGTCGTCTTCAACCAGAAGTACACGCATGTTGGGGCCTCCTGCACGCCGAACGGGTATATAGATACCACCAGTGCGTGTGTTGTGAAGCGGAATTTCACCTTTTGGACGTATCAAGTTTCGAGACACAATTTTTGAACATCATGACCCAAAAAGTTAGCTCTGCTAACTCTACGCTCGGGCCGGCAAGGCTCCTGGGCACCGCGGCGGCGGCGCTTCGCCGATTGCCGCCCTGGGCGATGCATGGCTCGGTGGCGGCAGTGCGTGGCCAGGTATTGCGCTTGGAGGGGCTGGGCCCGTGGCTGCCTCTGGGGGCGCGGCTGCGCATCGCGCCGCCTGGCGAAACACCGGTGCTGGCCGAGGTTGTCGGCTTTTCGGACGAAGGGGCCGAGGCACTCGCCTTCGGGGCACTGGACGGCATCGGGCCCGGCACGCCAGGCATCCTGGCGGAATCGCATTGCCTCCCGGTAGCCGAGTCCTGGCTGGGCCGGGTCATTGACCCCCTTGGCCAGCCGATGGATGGCGCGGGCCCCCTGACACCCGGGCCGGCGCCACAACCATTGCGGGCACTGGCCCCTGCAGCCGGCATCCGGGCCAGGTTGGGTGGCCGGCTGGACCTTGGGGTCCGGGTGCTGGACGCATTCGCGACCTGCAGGCGCGGTCAGCGCCTTGGCCTGTTCGCGGCCTCGGGGGTCGGCAAGTCCACGCTGCTGTCCATGCTCGCCCGTGGTGCCGATTGCGACATCTGCGTCCTGGCCCTGGTCGGTGAGCGTGGGCGCGAGTTGCGCGAATTCCTGGAAGACGATCTGGGGCCCGAGGGCCTGGCACGCAGCCTGGTCGTCTGCGCCACCTCGGACCAGCCGGCGCTGATGCGGCGAGAGGCTGCCTATGCCGCCATGGCTGCGGCGGAGTACTTCGCCGCATCCGGCCGTCATGTGCTGCTGCTGATGGACAGCGTCACCCGCTTCGCCATGGCCCTGCGCGAGATCGGCCTGGCTGCCGGGGAGCCGCCTGCCACACGCGGCTACACACCGGGCGTGTTCGCTGAACTCCCCCGCCTGCTGGAACGGGCCGGCCCGCGCGAAACGGGCAATCCGGGCGCCATCACCGGCCTCTTCACCGTCCTGGTGGAAGGCGACGACCATGATGAACCGGTCGCCGATGCCGTTCGTGGCATTCTTGATGGCCATGTCGTGCTGGACCGGCATATCGGTGAGCGCGGACGCTATCCCGCGGTTGATGTCCTGCGCAGCCTGTCCCGCACGGTGCCCGGCTGCCTGAATCGGGAAGAATGGAACACTGTCCGGCAGGCCCGCGCCGTCCTGGCCTTGCATGCCGAAATGGCCGAGCTGATCAGACTGGGGGCCTATCGGCCCGGCACCGATGCCGCCGTGGACCGGGCGGTCCGGCTGGCACCGCGGATCGAGGCGATGCTGGCGCAACATCGGCATGAGCGGAGCAGCATCGCCGGTGCCTTCGCGGCCCTGCGCCTGGCCCTTGAGGAGGATGCCGATGCCGCGTGACCCGCTGGCGGTCCTGCTCCGGCTGCGCGGGCTTGAGGTGTTGCAGGCCCAGCGCCGCCTGGCCGACCGGCTCTCGGCACTCAGCCAGGCCGAGATGCGGGCACAGGCCGCGTGCGACGCATTGCGGGAGGAGGGGGCCGGCGACGCTGCCGAATTGGCTGCCTGGTTGCCGCGTGGCCTGGCAGAGCGCGACCGCGCTGCCGCCCTTCGGGCACAACGGGCGGCTTCGGCCGATCAGGCGAGGCAGGCGGTTGCCGAGGCCAGGATCGCGCAACGGGCCACTGAGACCCTGCGGGCACAACGCAGGGAGGAGCAGCGGCGAAGCGAGGAACGACGCAACCAGGCGCTGCTGGACGCGGCGGGCCTGCGGCGTTGCCGTTGAGTGACCCGGAGGTGTTCACCCCCGGCGGCCCTGCCCCGATGCGCGCCGTCCGGATGCCGCCACGCTCAGCGCGGCCGGATGGCTCAGCGCGGCCGGATGCGCGGCTCGGGCCGTGGCCCGCCATCCCCCGGGCCCAGTATGCGTCCGGCCGGCACCGGCTGGGCCCGCGACGCACCGAGCGTGTAGAGATAGGCGGCGGCATCGCGCGCCTCGGCTTCCGTCAGGCCGAGATTCGGCATGGCCGAACCTGCTGAAATGGCCTCCGGGTTCCGCAGCCAGGCAACCAGGTTTTCCGGCGCATTCGGCAGGCGCCCTGCCACATAGCCACGGCGGGCCCATTCCATCAGCGGCGGCCCTACCCAGGCGACTGCCCCTTCGATGCCGGGAATGACATGGCAGGCACCGCAGCCATGGGCACGAATCACCGCCCGGCCTCGCTCCGCCTCGCCACCGGCCAGCCGGAGATGCGGCGGTGCCTCCTCCCGGCAGGCGGTGCCGAGCAGCGCCATCATCAGCCCCGCTATCAGGCGGCTGCGCCGTGCTGCCTGGGCCAAGAATGCCTCCATGCGTTGACACCCAGGCGACCCGCAGGTTGCGCCGGCGAAAGATGAACGTACCGATCATCCGGGTGGTTGCGGCGATGGGAACCGCTGCTGTCTCTGCTGCGTAGGAACCGGCACGGCCGGGACCGCCGTCCCGCGCAAACACAACAAGCCTGAACGGCTGCACCGTGCACGGCCACGGTGAAGCCGCGCAGGCGCCGGGGCTGTGAGCCATGACTGCGGAACCCAAACCTGCCCAGGGGCGGCCGCGGCTCCCCGATCTCCCCGACCTTTCCCTGGCGGAAACCGCCCCTGGCCGCCGGACGGTGCTGCGGTCTGCCGGCGCCTCGCTCGCCCTGGCAATGACGGGCTGCGACGATGGCCCGGCGGAATGGAGCTATCCGCTGCATGCAAGGCCGCGTGGCGTCGCGGCTGAAGCGGCCAGCTATGCCACCGTGCTGGAACTGGAAGGCATCGGCCGTGGCGTCCTGGTGCGCAGCCAAGCCGGTCATCCCCTGAAAATCGAGGGCAACCCGGAGCACCCGGGCAGTCTGGGGGCCACCGACCCCTTCCTGGAAGCGGCGGTGGCATCCCTGCATGATCCGGCGCGCTCCCGGCAGGTGAGACGGGCGGGAAAGCCGGCAGTCGGCCCTGCGGCAACGGCGCCCGAAGCGGCGCTGGCGGCGCTGAAGGGCGAGGGGCTGCGGCTGCTGACCGGCCCGATCGGCTCCCCCACCATGGCACGGCTCATCGCCGCGGTGCTCGCCGCGAACCCCGGAGCAGCCTGGCACCAGTGGTCGCCAATGGCCGAGGATGAGGCATTGGCCGGCGCCGTGCTTGCCTTCGGAGAGCCGGTGACCACGCTGTACGATCTTTCCCGTGCCGCCTGCGTGCTCGCGCTCGGTGGTGGGCTGCTCGATGCAGGCCCGGCGCAGCTCCGCCAGGCGCATGGATGGGCAGCGGCGCGTGCGGCGGGAAGGGCCGGCGGGGGCCTGCCGACATTGATCGTGGCGGAAGCCACGCCTGGCCTGACCGGCGCGAAGGCCGACCGGCGGCTCGCCCTGGCGCCCGCGGAGATCGAGGCGCTGGCGCGTTCGGTGGCCGCGGCACTGGGCGTGCCCATGGCCACGGGCGGTGACGCTCACCCCGATGCCGCTGCCATCGCTGCCGCACTCCGCCGGGCTGGTCCGGCAGCGCTGGTTACGGTGGCGCATCACCAGCCGGCCGTGGTGCATGCGCTGGCCCATGCCATGAACGAGGCGCTGGGCGCGGTGGGCAACACGCTTCGGCATGTGTCGCCCGTGCTGGCGCGCCCCGAAGACAATCTCGCCTCGCTGCGCAACCTGGCCAGGGACATGGCTGCCGGCGCCGTGCGGCGCCTCCTGATCCTGGACGGCAACCCGGTCTACGCCGCACCGCCGGAAATCGGCTTCGCCGCACTGCTTGGGCGCGTGCCGGTGACCCTGCATGCCGGTGTTTATGTCAATGAAACGGCCCTGGCCTGCGCCTGGCACCTGCCCTTGAAGCACGCCCTGGAGTCCTGGGGCGATGCACGCGGGCCGGACGGAACGGCGGCGATCCGCCAGCCCGCCAGCGTGCCGCGCGTGGAAGCGGCACGCAGCGCGGAGGAAATCCTGGCCGTGCTCGCGGATCTGCCCGATCGCGGGGAGAGCGCGGTGCGCGCCACCTGGCCGGGGCTCGACGATGCGGCCTGGCGCGCCGTGCTGGAAACGGGCGTGATCGCCGATACCCAGGCGCCGGCGCGCCCGGTGCGGCTGCGCGCCGATTTTTCGCCGGGCCCTCCAGCCTCGTCGTCCACGGAGGGCCTGGTGGCGTTCTTCGCGCCCGATCCTCATCTGTGGGATGGAGAGTTCGCGGCGAATGCCTGGATGCAGGAATTGCCGCGGCCGGTCACCAAGCAGGCCTGGGGCAATGCCGCGCTGGTGGCGCCCGAGGATGCCGCGGCGCTTGGCCTTATGGACGGCTCAGAGGTTGAGCTGCGGCTGCACGGCCGAACTCAGCCTGCGTCGGTGCTGGTGCTGCCCGGACAGGCACCGGGCGTGGTGACGCTGCCGCTGGGCGGCGGCCGGCATGTGGCCGGTGGCCTGCCTGCTGGCATCGGCTTCGATGCCTACCGCCTGCGTCCGGCAGATGCAGCCTGGGCGGCACCGGGCCTGACGCTGCGGCCCGTTGCCCGGGATGGTACGATGCCGGTCCGTGCCCAGTGGCGGCATCCGGCGGATGCACGCACCCCGCCTTCGGTCCGCAGCGTGGCACCGGATGAGGCGATCCCGCCTCTGCCGCCGGCCCCTTCGCTTTATCCGGCCTGGCCCTATCCCGGGCAGGCCTGGGGGATGGCCATCGACCTCGATGCCTGCATCGGCTGCAATGCCTGCGCCATCGCCTGCCAGGCGGAGAACAACATCCCCGTGGTGGGGGCCGATGAAATGGCGCGCGGCCGTGACATGCACTGGCTGCGCGTCGATTTCCATGTCGAGCCCGATGGGCGCGGCGCCTTCCAGCCCGTGCCCTGCATGCATTGCGAGAAGGCGCCCTGCGAGGTGGTCTGCCCCGTCAACGCCACGGTGCACGACCATGAGGGTCTGAACCTGATGGTCTATGCGCGGTGCATCGGCACGCGCACCTGCTCCAACAACTGCCCCTACAAGGTGCGGCGCTTCAACTGGTACGGCTATGCCCGCCAGGGCGGCGCCGTGCCCGTGCACAATCCGGATGTCCCGCTGCGGCCACGCGGCGTGATCGAGAAATGCACCTACTGCCAGCATCGCGTCGCCGCGGCGCGCAGCCAGGCAGCATTGGAAGGCCGGGCGATCCGCGATGGCGAGGTGCAGACCGCCTGTGCCCGCGCCTGTCCGACACGCGCCATCACCTTCGGCGACGTGAACGACCCGGACAGCGCCGTTTCGCGCGCCAAGCGCGAAGGGCGGAACTACGCATTGCTCGGTGAGCTCGACACCAGGCCGCGCACGACCTACCTCGCGCGGGTGCGGCCGGCGGAAGAAGCATGAGCCGGTCGGCTTCGGCGTTGCGCTTTCTTGCGGGCGGTCTTGCCCTGGCCTGGGCTGTCGCATTGCTGCGGCGGTTGCGCCGTACGGCGGGAGAACCCGCCGCTGCCTCCCCGCCGGCCGGCAACGGGATGCCGTTCCGCGGCACTGCCAACACCCGGCCGGTCGCCGCGATCCCGCTGCGGCGCAGCTTCGGCTGGAGCTTCACCCTGGCGCTCGCGGCCGCGGCCGGCGGCACCCTGTTGCTGGCCTATGCCGTGGCGGCGCTGCTGATCTCCGGCATCGGGCTGTGGGGCACCAACATCCCCTTCGTCTGGGGCTTCGACCTCATCAACTATGTCTGGTGGATCGGCATCGGCAATGCGGCGAGCCTCTTCGCCGTCATCCTAGTGCTGCGGCGGCATGGCCTGCGTACCGCGGTGAACCGCTTCGCCGAGGCCGCGGCATTGGCCGCCATCGCCGCCGCCGCGCTCTATCCCATCCTGCATCTCGGCCGCCCCTGGCTGTTCCACTGGGTATTCCCCTACCCGGTCACCTCGCAGCTCTGGCCGCAGTTCCGCAGCACGCTGGTGTGGGACTTCTGGGGCATCATGTCGCATGTCGCCGTGACCGGCCTGTTCTGGTACACGGGGCTGATCCCGGACCTCGCCACCATGCGCGACCGTGCGCAGGTGCGTGGCCGGATGCTGGCCGCGCGGCTCTATGGCATTGCGGCCCTGGGCTGGCGTGGTTCCGTCGTGCACTGGGCGCGGCACCAGGCCGCCTACCGGCTTGTTGCCGCCCTCGTGCTGCCCATGCTGGTTTCGGCGCAGACCATCGTGGCGCTGGAATTCGCCACCTCCCTCGTGCCGGACTGGCATCAGGCGTGGCTGCCGCTGCATGTCGTGGCCACCGGAATTCCCTCCGGCCTGGGCGTGGTGCTGGCACTGGCCGCCGTGTTGCGCCACACGCTCGCCCTTCACCGCTATATAGACGACGCCGATATGGATCTGCTGGCGCGGTTGACGGCCGCCGCCTCCCTCGCCTGCGGCTTTATCTACGCCGATGCGCTGCTCTCCGCCTGGCTGGAGGAGGCGGCAACCCGCCACGCCATGGCCGCCCGGATGTTCGGCCCCCATGCGTCGCTCTACTGGGGCGGGGCGGTGCTCATCGTGCTGCTGCCGCAGCTTCTCTGGGTGCCGCGGCTGCGCCATCGGGCCTGGGCGGCGGTGCCGGTCGGCCTCGGCGCCGCCGCGGGTGTCTGGGCCGACCGTTTCTCCATCGTCGCCGGCGGGCTGTTGCGCGACCACCTGCCGCGAATCGGACCGCCCTATGGGCCGAGCCTGCCGGAGTGGATGCTGCTGCTCGGCACTGTCGCGCTCTTTGTCGCGTTGATGCTGGTCTTCGCGCGCTTCCTGCCGGTGATTTCCATGTTCGAGACGCGGCATGAGGAGAGCGGGGCGGAGGTGCCGTGACCATCGCCGGCGTCATGGCCGAGTTCGACCGTGCCGAGGCCATGGTGGCGGCGATGCGCGCCGCCCGCGCCGCCGGCTGGCGTGCGATGGACGGCTTCGCCCCATATCCGGTGCCGGAGGCGGCGGAATTGCTTGGCGTGCGGAGCGGCCGCGTGGCCTGGATCGCGCTGGGCACGGGGTTGCTGGGCGCGGTGCTGGCCTATGGCGTGCAGTGGTGGCTCTCCGTGCATGGCTACCCCATGAATGTCGGGGGGCGCCCTCTGCATGCCTGGCCGGCCTTCCTGCCGGCGACGACCATCGTCGCCATCCTGTGGGCGGCGATGGCTTCCCTGCTTGGCATGCTGGCGCTGAACCGCCTGCCGCGGCTGCACCACCCCGTCTTCGCGGTGCCGGGCTTCGAGCGGGCCAGCGAGGATCGCTTCTTCCTGTTCCTCTCGGCCGAGGAGAGCGGCTTTGCCGTGGAGCCGGCGACACGCTTGCTGCGGAGCCTGGCGCCGCTCCGGGTGGTGGAGGTGCCCGGGGAATGAGGCGGATCCTGCCGCTGCTGCTCTGCCTCGGGGCCTGCGATGGCTGGCCGGGAAGCACGCCGCCGCCACCGCCCGCGCCGCCACCCGGTGGCAGTGTGGCGCAGGGTGATGCCGCGCGGCGTGCCGGTCTGGCCGCGCCGGGTCCGGCGGTGGATACGGCGCTGCTTCAGCGCGGTGAGGCCCGCTACGTGATCTTCTGCGTGCCCTGCCACGGCTCGCGCGGTGCCGGCGATGGCCCGGTGGCGGCACGCGGGTCCATGCCCGTGCCGGTGATTGCCGGCATCGCTTCAGGGCGCAGCATGGCTGCCGTCACCGGGAACCTTGCCGGCGCGCACCCTTTCGAGGACCGCATCACGCCACGAGACCGCTGGGCAATCGCCCGCTTCGTCGAACGGCTGCGGGAAGGCGGCACGCCGTGAGACGTGGCTCGGCGCTGCTGCTCGGACTCGCCGTCCTGATGGCGGTGTTCCTGCGCTGGCCGGCATTGCTTGAAGCCTGGTTGCCGGCCTTCCTGTTCTGCTGCGGACTCTCGGTCGGCGCACTGGGCGCGCTCGCCATCGGACACCTGCTGCGCGAGGAATGGCTGGCACCTGTGCGCACACCGCTGGAAGCCGCGGCGCGGGCGATGCCGATCCTCGCCATGATGGCGCTGCCGGTCCTGGTTGCGCCGGAGATGCTCTATCCCTGGGCGGCAGCGGATGCACCGGCCTTGCCCGCACCACGCGCCGCATGGCTGAAGCCGGAGCCTTTCCGGTGGCGAATGGTCCTGTGCCTGGCCCTGTGGAGCGGGCTGGCCTGGCTGCTGGCGCGGCCCGGACACCGGGACAAGCGCCTGGCTGCGATGGTGCTGACATTGCTGCTGCCCAGCGTGATCGTCGCGGCGCAGGATTGGGCACTCTCCCGCGACTCCAACTGGTTCGGCAGCCTGCAGGGTTTCACTATCTGGGTCGAAGGCATGGGGGCGGCACTCGCGGCCGTGGCCCTGGTGCCCCTCCTGCGCAGCCGGGGCTCGCTGCCGGCCGAGCTGGCGGACAGGAGAGAGGCCTTGGAACGGGCGCTGCTCGCCCTTGGCCTTGCGGTCATCTGGCTCTGGTTCACCCAGTTCATCGTGGTCTGGATGGCGGATCTGCCGGCCGAGGCAGCCTGGTACCTGCGCCGCGTGGAACATGGCTGGGCGGCGGTGAAGCTGGGCCTGGCCGTGCCGGCGCTGCTGCTGGCCATCGCCCTCGCGGCACCGCCGCGGCACAGGCCCTGGCGGATGGGGGCCGTCTGCATCCTGCTGCTGCTGAGCCATCTGGCGAATCTGTGGTGGGTGGTGCGCCCCGATGCGCCGGTGGCGCGGCCACCACTCTGGCTGGATGCGGCGGCGCTGACCGGGCTGGCGGCCGCCTGGGGCGCCTGGTGGGTGGCAGGATGGCGAAACGGCCCTGCTCCGTCGTACCCCGATTGATGATGCGTCAGCCCTGCGCCGCCGGGACCGGTGGCGCCCGGCCGGGGCTTCCTGCTCTATGCTTGCTGCATCGCCTCGCCGCTGGCCCACCGTCGGCTTGGTCTTCCCGCCGGGCGCAAGGCCTGGACGCTGCTGAATTCCCCCCGGCCAGCATCTGGCACTACCAGTCCGCCGGCGCGGACTGAAGGAACCCCGCGGGACCGGGCAGCGGCAAGCCGGCGTCTGCCGGCCCGCCGCCGGATACCGGGAAGCGGTGATACGCCCTGGCTGTCGCCAGGAGGATTATGGGCCGGGCTTTTCCGGAACGGCGATTCACGCCTTCGGCGATTTCACCCCGGACGATCGCGGTCTACATCCCACCCATGCTTCCCGACCTTCCCGTCACCGAAGCGCTGCCGGCGCTGACCGCGGCGTTGCGTGCCGCTTCCAATGCCGTCCTCATCGCGCCCCCCGGTGCCGGCAAGACCACGCTTGTCCCGCTGGTGCTGCGTGACGAGCCATGGGCGCAGGGCCGGAAATTGCTGGTGCTGGAACCCCGCCGCGTCGCCGCCCGTGCCGCCGCCCGCCGCATGGCCGAACTCTGCGGCGAAGCCCTGGGCGGCACCATCGGCCTGGCCACGCGGCTGGACCGTCATGTCTCGGCGGCGACACGGGTGGAGGTGATCACCGAGGGCCTGCTGGTCCGCCGCCTGCAATCCGACCCCGGCCTGGAAGGCGTGGCGGGCGTGCTGTTCGACGAAGCGCATGAGCGCAACCTCGACACCGATCTGGCCCTGGCGCTGTGCCTCGACCTGCAGCGGGAATTGCGGCCGGAACTGCGGCTGCTGGTGATGTCCGCCACGCTGGATGGCGGCGCCTTCAGCCACTTGCTGGATGCCCCGGTCATCGAGAGCCTCGGCCGGGCCTGGCCCGTGGCGATGAGCCATGCCGCGCGCGACATGAAGGAGGCGCGGGAACTGCCGGAGGCCATGGCCGGCGCCATCCGTGCCGCGCTGCGCGACCACCCCGGCGACCTGCTGGCCTTCCTGCCGGGCTGGGGCGAGATCCGCCGCACCGCCGAACGGCTTTCCGGCATCGATGCCGAGATCCTGCCCCTGCATGGCGAGTTGCCGCCGGCCGAGCAGGACCGCGCCCTGTCACCCTCCGCCCGCCGCAAGGTGGTGCTGGCCACCGCCATCGCCGAAACCTCGCTGACCGTGCCGGGCGTGCGCATCGTGGTGGATGGCGGCTTCCGCCGCGCCCCACGGCTGGACCCCGCCACCGGCCTTTCCCGGCTGGTGACGGTGCGCATCAGCAAGGCGGCGGCGGAGCAGCGTGCCGGCCGTGCGGGCCGCACCGCCCCCGGGGTTGCCATAAGGCTGTGGAGCGAGGCGCTGCATCGTGGCCTGGCGCCGCAGGACCGGCCGGAAATCCTGGAAGCCGAGCTTTCCGGCCTGGCGCTGGACCTTGCCGCCTGGGGCGCCGAGCCGGACGCGCTGGCCTTCCTCGACCCGCCGCCGGCCGGCACCCTGGCCGC
>JAEWCI010000560.1 GCA_023390705.1 Pseudomonadota bacterium | reverse complement strand
CTGCTGCGCCGCGCCGGGGAGATCGCCGCCGCATTGGACGCCGATTACGGCACCCGCTGCGCCGAGGAGACGCTGCTGGCGGAGGTGATGCTGGTGGTGCAGGCCGCCCGCCAGGCGCGCCGCCGGCTGCGCCGCTGGTCCCGGCCGCGGCGCATCTCCGTGCCCTTCAGCTTCCGGCCGGCGCGGGCCTGGGTGGAGCCGGTGCCGAAAGGCATCATCGGCATCCTGGCGCCCTGGAACTACCCGGTGCAACTCGCCCTGCTGCCCGTGGTGGATGCCGTCGCCGCCGGCAACCGGGTGGCGGTGAAGCCTTCCGAAGCCGTGCCGCGCACCGCGGCGCTGATCGCCGAGGTGCTGGCCGAGGCGCTGGGGGAGGAGCTGGCCCGCACCGTGTCGGGTGGGCCGGAGGTGGCGGCGGATTTCGCGGCGCAGCCCTGGGACCATCTGGTCTTCACCGGCGGCACCGCCACCGGCCGCAAGGTGGCCGCGGCGGCCGCGCCGGGGCTGGTGCCCCTGACCCTGGAACTGGGCGGCAAATGCCCCGTGCTGGTGCTGCCGGGCGCCGATCTGGCGGCGGCGGCGCGGTCCATCCTGGCCGGCAAGGCCTTCAATGCCGGGCAGACCTGCGTGGCGCCGGACACCGTGCTGCTGCTGGGGCACGGCGTGGCGGAGTTCACCGCCGCCTGCCTGGCCAGCGGCATTGCCCTGCCGGAGACCGCCCTGGTGAACCCCGCCCAGGCGGCGCGGCTGGATGCGCTGTGCGAAGGCGCCACGCTGACGCCGCTGGCCGCCGATGGGCCGGGCCGCCTGCGCGCCCTTGCCCTGGCCGAAGCGCCGGACGGCCACCCCCTGCACCGGGAGGAAATCTTCGGCCCGGTGCTCGCGCTGCGGCCGGTGGCCAGCCTGGGGGAAGCCCTGGCCTGGATCGCGGCAAGGCCGGCACCCCTGGCCATCTACCTGTTCGGTGCCTCACCCACCGAGGAAGCGGCGGTGGCCGCCGCCACGCGCAGCGGCGCCATCGTCCTCGGCCGCTGCTTGGAATACGCCGCCTTCCCGGCGCTGCCCTTCGGCGGGGTGGGCGGTTCCGGCTACGGGCGGCGCAATGGCGAGGCGGGCTTCCTGGAATTCAGCACGCTCCGTGCCCGGGTGCGGCATGGCGGCTGGAGCCTTTCGCGCCTGCTCGACCCGCCACGCAGCCGCCGGGCGCGCGCCTGGGTGCGCAGGCTGCTGCGGTAGGGTGTTGCGGGCGAAGGGGCCCACCGGCCGCAGACATCCTGAGCCGTGGTCGGTACCCATGCCTTCGCCATGGTCCATGGCTTTGCCGCGCAGGCGCCAGACCGGGCTCCCATCACGGCAAGGCTGCGATGGGGAGGTGACCAACCCGTGCGCCGATACCCGGCCCTGGAAGCCCGGGCTTTTCCGCACCGGGCATCAGGGGTTGGGCGGGGCAAGCCGGCCCGGCACCGCCTACGCCGCCACGCAGCCCTGCGGCTTCACCTTGCGCACCGTGCTCGCGGGATGCCGGAGCAGCCGCTCGGCCGGGCGGATCGGCCGGCGGACCAGCTCGCCGCCGCAATTCGGGCAGTGGCCGCGCAGCACGCCATCGGCGCAGGTGGCGCAGAAGGTGCACTCATAGGAACAGATGCGCGCCTCAAGGCTCGCCGGCGGCAGGTCGGCGCCGCAGCATTCGCAGCAGGGGCGAAGTTCGAGCATCAGGGCATCCCTCCCGTTTCGCCCGAGGGTCGGGCGGCCGGGCGGCAGGGTCAAGCACCGCGACGAACCCCCGCCGTGCCGGGGGCGTTAGCTTGTTGTTTCTTCGCGTTTTCCGAGTGGCCGGGCGATTCCGCCCGGCTTGAGGATGCTCCAGGAGAGCCGCCATGTCCGACAAGCCCGACCTGCCGCCCGAGGCGCCGGAAGGGCCCAAGCCCGCCGCCGGCAACATTGACCGCCCGGAGACGCCAGGCGGCGACAGCAGCGAGGAGGGCGCGGAATCCGGCGACGCGGCGGATGCCTTTCCCACCCGGCAGGACCGCAGCGGCCTGGAGCCGCCGGTTTCCACTGACGAGGAGCCGCCCGGCGGCGCCGGCGAGTTGGACCGGCGATAGGGCGGATTGTTCCGGAGCGGTGCCTGCCCGGAAGAGCGCCGCGATGCGGGATGGCTACAGTGGCCTGCGCATCATCCTGAACCTGCAGACCATGATCCGCCCGAAGGGCCAGTATCCTGCCCTGGCGGCGCCGCCCTTCAGAAAGGCAGCCGCAGCGTCGCCCCGGGCGAGGGCAGGCGCAGCCCGCTGGTGGTGGGCCTTCGGTCCGGCGAGGGGTCGCCTTCGAAGAAGCTCTGGCCCTGCTGGATCGGCGCCGGGGTGGGGATGCCCAGCGCCACGCTGGGTCGCGGCATGTTGTCGGAAGGCGGCAGGCTGAGATTGCGGGACGGCACCGGTGCCGGTTCCAGCCCCGGTGTGCGGGAAGGTGGCGGTGGCCCGTCGATGTTCGGGATGGCGTTGGCGCTGGCGGCCGGCGCCGCCGGGGTGGCTGCCTGGACGCGGCGTCCGCGCCGGGCAACCGGGCGACGGCCTTCCCGGCCCAGGGCCGGCCCTGCCAGGCTGCCGGTCAGCAGGCCGAGAATCCCGGCCAGGCAATGCCGTCGCCGCATGGGACACCTCCTTTGACATGACGTGGCCGGTACGGCTTGGTTGCTGATGTAACCCGGGCGGCATTCCGGCCCATGATGTACCTGACAAAGCTTTCATGAATTCTGGGGTGAGCTAAGGAAAGTGCATATATTATTCTTCATATCACGGTCCTGTCAGGCTTCGCCTCATGCAATCTGCCCTGCGGTCTTCCCGGTCCCGTCGCATTCCCGGCGTGACCGATCTGGAAGGCCTGTGCGAAGGCCTCGCACAACTCTCTGATCTCGCGGCGGAATGCGCCGACGAATCCGAAATGGATGCCCTCTGCGCCCTGGAAGCGCGGAGCCTGCGTGCCCTGGCAGCCACTCGCTGCGCCAGCGCCCCCGCCCTGCTGCGCAAGGTGGAGCTGCTGGTGACCCGGCTCACCGGCGAACAGGCGGAAACGGAGTTGCCGGCACCCGAGGCGGCGCTGCTGCGCTCCATCCAGCGCGACCTGCGGCGGCTGGCCCGGCGGGGCTGAGCCGGGGCCGGCCGGCGACCGGCAACCCTCCTCCATGCTTCCGGCAAAAGCGCCCGCTGGTGGCCTTCCCCGGCGCGGTAGGGTGTCCGCCGTCCCGTGCCCGGGCACGCCGGACCCGTCCCTGGGACGGCAGGGTATGGCCGGATCAGATCCGGCCAGGCGAATGGGAGCGCGGCGCCCCGGCACGGCTGATACCGCCGAGCCGAAGTCCTGACCTGCGGCCG
>JAEWCI010000541.1 GCA_023390705.1 Pseudomonadota bacterium | reverse complement strand
GGCATCGAGCGCGAGATCGCCGCGGCGGTGGAGGGCTGGCGCGGCCTGACCCGCCGGCTGTTCGCGCGCGAAGGCGGCCCGACCCGGCCGGAACGCGCCATGGCGGAACTCGACAGGCGGTTGCGGCCGGAGGACATCGTGGTGGCCGATGCCTCCTATTCCTCCATCTGGATCGCCAACTACCTGACGGCGCGGCGGCCGGGGCAGCGCTTCCTCACGCCGCGCGGCATCGCCGGCCTGGGCTGGGGCCTGCCCATGGCAATCGGCGCCGAGATCGCGGCGAAGGAACTGGGCAGCACCGGCCGCGTCGTCTGCCTCTGCGGCGATGGCGGCTTCGGCCATAGCTGGGCGGAACTGGAAACCCTCCGCCGGCTGCAACTGCCCATTACCCTGATGGTGCTGAACAACGGCATCCTCGGCTACCAGAAACATGCCGAGGAGGTGAAATTCGGCGAGCACACCATCGCCGTGAACTTCACCGCCGTGGACCATGCCGCCATCGCCCGCGCCTGCGGCGTGGAAGGCCACCGCGTCGAGCGCGACGAAGCCATCGGCCCGGCGCTGGACGCCGCCTTCGCCCAGCCGCGCCCGGTGCTGCTGGACCTCGTCACCGACCCCGACGCCAAGCCGCCCATCTCCTTCTACGCCGGCCACTATCCGGAGCCCTTCTGATGCAGGCCCTGCGCAAGACCGCCCCCGGTTTCGGCCTTTCGCTGGAGGAAGCGACGGAGGTGCCGCCGCCCGGCCCGGCGGAGCTGGTCGTGGAGGTGCAGGCCGCGGGCATCTGCGGCAGCGATGTCCACGCCTATGAGTGGAGCGGCGGCTACGAATTCATGGTGCCGAAGCTGCCGCTGACCATGGGCCATGAATTCGCCGGCCGCGTCGCCCGCGCCGGTACCGGTAGCGGTTTTGCCGAAGGGGAGCGCATCTGCGTCATCCCCTTCGTCGCTTGCGGCCACTGCCCGCGCTGCCGCGCCGATGACGCGCGCAATTGCGAAAGGCGGGAGGGCATCGGCCTGACCCGCGACGGTGGCTTCGCCCGCGAGGTGCGCATCCCCTCCCGTTGCGCCGTGCGCCTGCCGGATGCGGTGGATGCCGAGCTTGGCGCGCTGGTGGAACCGCTGGGCGTGGGCTGCGAGGCGGTGCTGACCGCCGAGGTCCGGCTTGGCGACACGGTGCTGGTGCTGGGGCCCGGCACCATCGGCCAGGCCATTGCGCTGCATGCCAGGCTGGCCGGCGCGGCGCGCGTCGTCATCGCCGGCCGGGCCGATGCGCCGCGCTTCGCCGTGCTGCGCGCGCTGGGCTTCAGCGAATTCGTGGATGTGGCGGAAGCACCGCTGAAGGAGCAGGTACTCGCGCTGACCGGCGGCCGGCCGGTGGATGCGGTGCTGGAGGCCACCGGCGTGCCGGCCAGCCTGAACGAGGGCATGTCCGTGCTGAAGAAGGGCGGCACCATCGTTGCCGCCGGCATCCATGCCGAGGCGCTGACCCTGCCGCTGACCGAGTTCGTCCGCATGCGCTGGCAGTTGCGCGCCAGCCATGGCGCGGCGCGCCGCACCTGGGACCGGGTGATCGCGCTGCTGGCGGCGCAGCCGGAGCTGTACCGCCACATGATCACCCACCGCCTGCCGCTCTCCCGCGGCATCGAGGGCTTCGAACTGGCGCGGCAACGCGCCGCCAGCAAGGTGATGCTGACGCCATGAGCAATACGGATCGTGTCGCGCTGGTCACCGGCGCGTCCCGCGGCATCGGCGCCGGCATCGTGCGGAAGCTGGCGCGGAACGGCCATCCCGTGGTGCTGGCGGATGTTTCGCCGGAGGTGGAGGCCACCGCCGCCGCGCTGCGCGCCGAAGGCCACGCCGCCCGCGCCATCCACCTGGACGTGGCCGATGCCGCCGCCGTCGCCGCGCTGCCGCAGGCGCTGGGCGACTGGTGGGAGAGGCTCGGCGTGGTGGTCAACAATGCCGGCATCTCCCCCAAGCAGGGCGGGCGGCCGCTGAAAATCCGCGAGATGCCGCTGGAGGAATGGAACCGCGTGCTGGCGGTGAACCTGACTGGCGCCTTCCTTGTCTCCCAGGCCTGCATCCCGGTGCTGCGGGCGCGGCGCTGGGGCCGCATCATCATGATGACCAGCCAGGCCGCACGCACCAAGAGCCAGATCGCCGGCGCGCATTACGCCGCGTCCAAGACCGGGCTGATGGGCTTTGCCCGCAGCCTGGCGGTGGAACTGGGCCCGGACGGCATCACGGTGAACAGCATCGCGCCCGGCCGCATCGACACGCCGATGGCCCAGGGCGCGGCCGGCGGGCTGAACGAGGCCTTCCTGGCCAATATCCCGCTCGGCCGGGTGGGGCTGCCGGCGGATGTGGCGGAAGTGGCGGCCTTCCTCGCCTCCGACGCCGCCGCCTATGTCACCGGCGCCACCATTGATGTCGGCGGCGGGAGCTTCATGCCGTAGCGTCCGGGCCTCTGTCGGGGCGATACCGCAATCCCACCCTGCCACCGCCGTCCGGTCCCGGCGGTCGCTTCGCTTCCGGGCGGGTGACCTGGCCCGCCGGGCGGCGCCCCGTCCCGGAAAAGATTTGTTCGCATCGCCTGCGGCACGGGGGACCGGGCCTCGCCAGGGGGAAGGCCGCGCCGGGCACCGGGGCGGGCCGGACTGTCCTGCCCTGCCGCGAAGCGCAATGCCCGCCCGCGGCTGAGCACGCCGGCTCCTGCCGGCGGCAGCGGGCAGGGAACGGATGATTTGTGGTGGGTTCCACATCCATCGTGCTTGGGCCGGAGGGGCGGCGCTGCTGAGCCAGCCAGCCGGCGACTTTTGCCCATCCTGCATGCCATGGCACGCCCGGTATTCGGCCCGGTGCCGCCGGAAGGGCGGCTTTCCCGGGTGGACCGGGCGCCTTGGCGCGGCGTCGCCGCTTTGCGAATCGTGCCACATCACATGTTGTAGAAGGCACAAAATGGGCTTTTCCTGATCGCCCAGATTCGTATACGTATTAACGACCTGGAACCCAGCGGACCCACCGCGCCAGGGAGGAAGGACAAGATGCGCCCGATCACCCCCGCGCTGCCCGTCATCGCCGGTCTGGCCGCCCTCCTGGCCGCCGGCCCTGCTTCGGCCCAGCAATACTGGCTGCACAACGGCCCCGGCGGCACCACCTGGAACAACCCCCAGGGCTCCTGGAGCGGCACGGTGTACGAGAACATGCTGCAACGGCGCATGTGGCGGCACCAGTACAGCCAGCACCCGGCCATGCGGCAGCAGGGCGGCGGTTCCGGCGCGACCCCGGCGGCCGCCGGCGACCCGAGCTTCCGCTTGAACAACACCGCCGGCATCACCATCCGGGAACTCTACGTCTCATCCTCGAACGACAATGGCTGGGGGCCCGACCGGCTGGGCCAGAACGTGCTTCCCGCGGGCCGTGCCTTCGTGGTGCGGCTGCCCATGGGCCAGTGCGTGAACGACATCCGCGCGGTCTTCGCCAATGGCCAGGCGCGGGAGCGGCGCCAGGTGAACACCTGCGCCCTGACCGACCTGAACCTGCCCTGAAGCCAGGGGCGGGGCGGCTTCACGCTGTCCGTGCAGCGTGAAGCCCTCCACAGCGGATTGCATGCGGAACTGGACGCCAATCCGCTGTGGATCATGGTCCATGGGGCAGATTCACGCCACCGGGCGTTCACGCCCCCTGGCGATCTGCTCCAGGTCGCCCTTCCCGGCCGTCGCTGATAGGCTCCCGCCCGCCTGAAAGCGGCTTGGGGAGTGGCACATGAACCAGTTGGACCTGAAGGGCCGCGTCGCGGTCGTCACCGGCGGCGCCCGCGGCATCGGCCTCGCCATCGCCGAGCGCATCACCGCCAGCGGCGGCCGCGTCGCCATCTGGGATGTGGACCTGCCCGAGGCCCAGGCCGTCGCCGCGCGCCTCAAGGGCCATGCCGCCCGGGTGGACGTGACGGACGAAGCCGGGATCGCCGCCGCGCTCGCAGCCACGGAGGCGGCGCTCGGCCCGGTGGAATTGCTGGTCGCCAATGCCGGCATCACCGGCCCGAACGCGACGGTGGAAGCCTATCCGGTCGAGGCCTGGCGGCGGGTGATCGAAACAGACCTGACCGGCGTCTTCCTCTGCTGCCGCGCCGTCATCCCCGGCATGCGCGCGCGCGACTACGGCCGCATCGTCAGCATCGCCTCGATTGCCGGCAAGGAGGGCAACCCCAACGCCGCCGCCTATTCCGCGGCCAAGGCCGGGGTCATCGGCCTGACCAAGTCGCTGGGCAAGGAACTGGCGGAAACCGGCATCCGGGTGAACTGCGTGACGCCCGCGGCGGCGAAGACAGACCTGTTCAGGCAGATGACGGAAGCGCAGATCGCCTACATGCTCTCCAAGATCCCGATGGGCCGCTTCGTGCTGACCGAGGAGATTGCCGCCCTGGTCTGCTGGCTGCTGACCGAGGAATGCAGCTTCTCCACCGGCGGGGTCTTCGACATCTCCGGCGGGCGCGCTACCTATTAACCGGAAGACGGGGCGCCATAAGCTCCGGGATCGAGGAAACGACCATGCCAGGACGACCCGCGCGGTGAACACGCCGCCGCGCGCCTCCGGCTTCGCTCCCTTCCGGCAGCGCAGCTTCCGCTTCCAGTGGCCGGCCGATCTCGCGACCTCCTGGGGGTTCGAGATGGAGAACATCATCCTCGGCTGGTACGTGCTGACCGAAACCGGCTCGGTGGTCTGGCTGACCGGCTTCGCGGCGCTGCAATTCATCGGCACGCTGGTGGCGCCGCTGTTCGGCGTGGCCAGCGACAGGCTGGGCCATCGCGGGGTGCTCTGCGCCATGCGCGGCAGCTACGCCCTGCTGGCCGGGCTGCTCGCGCTGCTGGCCCTCACCGGCGCGCTGACGCCCTGGCTGGTGCTGGTCGTCGCGCTGCTGTCGAGCATCGGCCGTTCCTCGGATATCGGCGTGCGCAACGCGCTCATCGCCGCCACGATGCCGCCAGGCCTGCTGATGGGCGCCATCGGCCTCGGCCGCATCGGCACCGACGGCGCCCGGGTGGCGGGCGCGCTGAGCGGCGCCGGGCTGGTGGCGCTGCTCGGCATGGGCCATGCCTATCTCGTCGTTACCGGGCTCTACCTGATGAGCCTGGCGCGGCTGTTCAAAGTGGTGGTGCCGCCGCGCGGG
>JAEWCI010000501.1 GCA_023390705.1 Pseudomonadota bacterium | reverse complement strand
TGATGGCGTCGCCGATCTCGTCCGCGCGGACGAGAGGGGCGGCCAGCAGCAGCGTGGCCGAGGTGGTGGCGAGCAGCAAGCGACGCATGGCGGAAAATCCTGGTTTCATAAAGAAGCCTATACCCGCGTTTCACGCGCGGAAAGCGCCTCACCGAACCACCACCAGCCGAGCAGCCCCAGCCCCGCCAGCCAGAGCGCGGCAATGGCCGCCGCCCCGGCGCGGCTGACCGGCCGCTCCGCCACCAGAGTTGCCCGCTGCCGCAATTCCGCGCGCTTCGCCTCGGGGATCAGGCGCAGGGTCAGCATTACCAGCAGGGGCAGCAGGATCGCCTCGTCCAGCAGGCCAAGCACCGGGATCACATCCGGGATCAGGTCTATGGGCGAGAAGGCATAGGCGGCGATGGCGGCGGCCAGCAGCTTCGGCAGCCAGGGCACCGCCGGGTCGCGCGCCGCCAGCCAGAGCAGGATGGCATCCCGCTTCACCGCCCGAGCCCAGCCGCGCAGGCGGGCGATCATCCGTGTTCCCTCACCACCTCCAGCACCGCCTCGGCATAGCGTTCCAGCTTGCTGCGGCCGACGCCGGGGATTTCCGCCAACTCCTCCTCGTCCCGCGGCCGGCGCTCGGTGATGGCGGCCAGGGTGTCGTTCTGGAAGATCATGTAGGCCGGCAGGCCCTGCTCGCCGGCCTCGCGCTTGCGCCAGGCGCGCAGCGCGTCGAACAGCGGGTCGCCGGCCATGCTGGGCTCGGCGCTGCGGGCGCGGTCGCGCGGGGTGGGGCGGGAGAGTGCCTCCTCGCGCAGCATCACCCGGGTCTCGCCCTTCAGGATCGGGCGCGCGGCCTCTGTCGGCACCAGTTCGCCATGATTCTCCACCGCCACGTCCAGCGCGCCCTGGGCCACCAACTGCCGCGCCACGCCGCGCCAGGCGGCATCCGGCAGATCCACGCCGACGCCGAAGGTGGGCAGCCGGTCATGGGCGAATTGCGCCACCTTGTCGGTCATCCGCCCGCGCAGCACGTCCACGATATGCCCCAGGCCGAAGCGCCGCCCGGTGCGCAGCACCGCGCTCAGCAGCTTCTGGGCCGGCACCGTGCCGTCCCACAGCCGGGGCGGGTTGCGGCAGACATCGCAGGCGCCGCAATTCCCGGGATTTGTGGCCTCCGGCCCCAAATCCTCACCGAAGCAGCGCAGCAGGGCGCGACGGCGGCAGGTGGCAGCCTCGGCGATGCTGACCATGGCGTCCAGCCGGGCGCGCTCGATGCGCTTCTGCTCCTCCGGTGCCGGGCTTTCGGCGATGCGGTGGCGGGCCAGGGCAATGTCCCCGGCGCCGTAGAGCAGCAGGGCGCGGGCCGGCAGCCCGTCCCGCCCGGCGCGGCCGATTTCCTGGTACCAGCTTTCGGGGCTGCGCGGCAGGTCGGTATGCGCCACCCAGCGCACATCGGGCCGGTCGATGCCCATGCCGAAGGCGATGGTCGCCGCCATGATGACGGCATCCCCGCGGGCGAAGCGCCGGTGTGCCTCCCGCTTCGCCGCCGGGTCCATGCCGGCATGGAAGCACAGCGCGTCATGGCCATCGGCCCGCAGCCATTCCGCCGTCTGTTCCGTCCTGGCGCGGGTGCCGCAATAGACGATGCCGGCGCCGCTGCTGTCGGACGCCGTCTTGATGAAGGCGCGCAACTGCGCCCTTTCCTGCTCCCGCGGCGCGGCGCTGATGAAGATGTTGGGCCGGTCGAAGCCGCCGCGGAATACCGGGGCGTCCCGCAGGTCCAATTGGGCGCGGATATCCTCCACCGTGCGCGGGTCGGCCGTCGCGGTCAGCGCCAGGCGCGGCACTTGCCGGAAGCGTTCGGCCAGCACCGCCAGGCCGCGATACTCCGGCCGGAAATGATGCCCCCACTGGCTGACGCAATGCGCCTCGTCGATCGCGAAGAGCGCGATGGGCCGCTCGGCCAGGCGCGACAGCGTGCCTTCCAGCAGCAGCCGTTCCGGCGAGACGTAGAGCAGCTTCAGCCCGCCCCGCGCCAGGTCGCGCCGCACCTCGCGCGCAGCCTCCTCGGCCAGCTCGGAATGCAGCGCGGCGGCGGCGACGCCCTGCTGGCGCAGCGCCGCCACCTGGTCCTCCATCAGCGCGATGAGCGGCGAGACGACCACGCCCAGCCCCTCCCGGCAAAGCGCCGGCACCTGGTAGCAGAGCGACTTGCCGCCGCCGGGCGGCATCAGCACCAGGCCGGAGCCGCCCCGCAGCACATGGCCGACGATCTCCGCCTGCCGGCCGCGGAAGGCGGTGAGGCCGAAGACCCGGTGCAGCACCTCCTCCGGCACCGCGGTGTCGGACTCCATCGTCAGTGATTCAGGCATGCCACCCAGATGCCATGCCCAGGCCGCGGCGTCATCCGAAGGTTCGCCTCCGAATCGGCGCCTCGATTACCTTCCGACGAGGATCTCGACCCGCCGGCTTTCGGTCGGGAACATCTCGAAGGGCACGGCGCCGCGGCTTTCCACGCGGATGCGCTGCCGGGGGATGCCGGCTTCCACCAGCGCGTCCCGCACGGCCTGGGCGCGCGCCAGGGCCAGGGTGCGGTTGAACTGGGCGCTGCCGGAATCCGGCGCGGCGAAGCCCAGCACCCGGACGGTTGCATTGGGATGCTCCTTGGCCAGGCCGGCGGCATTGGCCACCACCGCCTGGGCGGCCTGGTCAAGGGAGGCACTGTCGGCCGTGAAGAAGACGTTGCGCGCCGGCTCCTGCGCCAGGTCGGCGGTGCCGGCGCCCTGGCAGGCGGCGAGGCCGAGGACGACGGGGATGGACAGCAGCAGGCGGCGGCGCATGGCTCGACTCCGGAAGGAGAGATTGCAGCCACCGTTCCGGGAAAGCGGCGGCGACGTCAACCGCCAAGGGTGCATGCGTACGCCATCACCGCGAACAGGCCGCTCCGCCAAGGACGCAGAATTTGGCGCAATGCGGGTGGTTCAGCGCCACCTCGCGGGAGGCTTCGCGCAGCGTGGCGCCGAGTTCGAATTGCGGGTCGTAGGGCAGCAGGGTGCAGGCCAGCAGGGTCGGGCGCCCGGCACCGCGGCGCTTCACCAGCATGCGGGCGGAGGCGCACATCAGGCTGTCCGGGCTTTTGCCCAGGATGCCCCAGCAGGCGGTGGTGATTTCCGGCACATCGGCGGTGGCGTCCATTTCCGGGAACAGCATCAGCGCCACCGGATCCGCGGCGTCCACCGGAATGCCATGGGCGGCGAAGAGCCGGGCGAATCCCGCCCGCAGCGCCGCCTCGCCTTCCCCGCCGAAGCCGGCACGGCCGGCGACATGCACCCTGAAGCCGTGCCACGCCAGCCAGGCCAGCCCGTCCAGCGCACGGTCGAAGCTGCCCGGCTCGCGCTCGGCGTCGTGCAGCGCCGGGCCGTAGTGGTCCAGGCTGACCCGCAGCGTCAGCCTCTCGCCGAACGCCTCGCGCAGCGCCAGCAGGGCGGCGGCCTGGTTGCGCATCGGCTTCATCGCATTGGTCAGCACCAGCGCCCGCAGCCCGCGCGAGAGCACGGCCCGCAGCATCGCCGGCAATTCGCGGTTCAGGAAGGGCTCGCCGCCGGTGAAGCCGACCTCCTCCAGCGGCATGGCCTCGCGCGCCGCTTCCTCCAGGAAGGGCTCCAGCTCGGCCGCGGTCAGATAGGCCAGGGCATCGTTGCGCGGGCTGCTTTCGATGTAGCAGTGCCGGCAGGTGATGTTGCACAGCGTGCCGGTATTGACCCACAGGGTGCGCAGCCCGGTGAACGCCACCCTCGCCCGCGTCTCGCCCTTCGCCGTCACCAGCGGGTCGCGGAACTTCGCCGGGTCGAGCGGCCGGGCGGGGGTCGGCAGGGACAAGCGCGGCTCCTTCCGTGGGGCGGTCATGGCTATTCGCGCGGCCCCGGCCCAGGGTTTCGCCCCCGGCTTCACCGGATCGTCAACCGAGGATCGGGCGGCGCTTGCGGCTGATCAAGGCAACGCCGGGGCGGCCTGCGAATTCTTCCTGCATTGGCCACCACAGGAGAGGAAACAGCAATGCTCTCACGCTTCCTGTCACCCCGCAGCGACCTGACCCGTGGCGATGATCCCTTCGGCCAGTTGCAGCGCGAGATCGGCCGGGTGGTGGAGGATGCCTTCCGTGGCTCCCCGATGCTGCGCAGCTTCGCCGGCGGCTTCTCGCCCAGCCTGGACGTGAAGGAGACCCCGCAGGGGCTGGAGCTGACCGCCGAATTGCCCGGCCTGGAGGAAAAGGACATCGAGCTCTCGCTGGAGGGCGACACCCTATCGCTGCGCGGCGAGAAGCGGTCCGAGAAGACCTCCGAGGAGCATGGCATGCACCTGCAGGAACGCAGCTTCGGCCGCTTCCAGCGCAGCCTGCGCCTGCCCTTCGCCCCCGAGCCGGGCCAGGTGACGGCGCATTTCGACAAAGGCGTGCTGCATGTGACGCTGCCCCGGCCGGCGCAGCAGGCGGCGAAGGACAACCGCATCCCCATCCGCGCCCCGGCGGCCTCCGGCGGGCGTGAGACGGCCGGCACCGGCGACGCCGCCACCGGCGCGCCCGGGGAGAACCAGGTCACGGGTTGAAGGCCGCGCCGCTACCGGCTTTGCTGCCGCCGCATTGGAAGGCGGGATGATGCGGCGGGGCTGCGCGCTGGGAAGCAAGAGGGGACAGGGGCCGGCAGGCGTGGAAGGCGCGCGCCGGCCCGCATGACCATGCGGAAGAAGGAAAGGCCAGGCCGGCCCGGCAGGCGCAGGGTGGTGCTGGCCGGTGCCCTGGGGCTGGGCGGCGCGGCTGGGCTGGGCC
>JAEWCI010000457.1 GCA_023390705.1 Pseudomonadota bacterium | reverse complement strand
CGCCGGCGCCGCCTTCGGCGGCTTGGCTACGCCGCATGAGCGGCGGCGCCCATTCGGGCGCTCGGCCGGCTGTGCCGGCCGCAGGTCAGGACTTCGGCTCGGCGGTATGACCGCCGACGCAGAAAGTCACGGCTTCCTGCGCCGGGCATCATCCTGAAGGCGCGAACCGCTGCCGATCATTGTCTGTGGAGCAGGCTGGCGCTGCCGGGCGGTCACACCCGCCCGCGATCCGCTTCAGCGATTCTGCAGGCTCAGGATATAGGCGATCAGGTCGTCCAACTGGTGGGGCGTCATCTGGATGTCCGGCATGCGCGCATGCGGCGTCCGCAGGAAGGCGTGCAACGACATGGCCGTGGTCGAAGGCATCTCCGCTACCGCCGGGAAACCCGGCGCTGCGCCCGATTCCGGTCCCGAGGCACCGGGGCCGATCGCATGGCATTGGCTGCACCAGGCTTCGGCCAGGCGCCGCCCGGCGGCGGGGTCGCCCACCTGCTGCGCCGCCGCCGCAAAGCCCAGGAGAGCCGAGGCGAGCCCCGCGAATCCCGCCAGCACATGGCGCATGGCCTGTCTCCTCCATCAATCGAGCCTGGCAGGTGGGTAGCCGCTTTCCGCCCCTTCTCCACTTCAGGTGCGGGTGAAGCAGGCTTGCGGCTTCCCGCCACATCGCAGGTTCTGGCTTCACGCAGGCCGAGCCACTGCTCCTGCGCCCCCCTACCTTGCCCTGAGCAGCCCGGGCGCCTGGAAAGCCATGCCGCCTTGCCAGGGAAGCGAACGAACGGTCCTGGGCCGGCTTTCCGTAGCCGCGCCTCGCGCCGGGGTGGCACGATGGCCACTACCTCGACCTGAGGCGGCATGAGGTGCGGGAGGGGGTGGAAGACGGCTGCCCCCACGCCTCGCATGCCGGGAAACAGACCAGCCGCACGGCGCCAGGTTCCCGCCGCCGGAAGCGCACGCATCATGCCTAAGCTTCACTGGTCGCGATCGCCACCCTATCGTCTCTCCTGATGGTAGCGGGGCCGCGGTGCGCCGCCTTTCCAGCCCATGCCGGATGGTCCCACAATGCCCGCAAGCGGATGCCCGGACGAGTCTTCCACCCGGCTGCATGTGACACTGCATCGCCGCGAGGTGGGGATGCCGGGCCGTACCCCCCTGTGGCCGCAATCGCTGTCCGAGGCCGAGGAGGCTGCCTGTGCGCGCTTCCTGCGCCCGGCCGATGCCGAATTGTGCCGGGAGGCACGCTTCCTGCTGCGGCACACCCTCTCCGGCCTGCTCGGGGTGGAGCCCCGGGCCGTGGAATTCCGCCTTCGGGCCGGCGGGAAGCCGGAGCTGGCCTGCCCTGGCGCGCCGCCGGTGCAGTTCAACCTCTCCCACACACGCGGGATGGCGCTGCTGGCCGTGACCATGGCGGACGGGGCCGAACTGGGCATTGATGTCGAAAGTGCCGACCGGGTGGTGTCCGCCGATCTCCTCGCTGCGGTGCTGGCCCCTGCGGAGCGGAAGGAGGTTCTCGCCCTGCCCGAGGCGCAACGCCAAGCAGCCTTCATGCATCTGTGGACCCTGAAGGAAGCGGTGGTGAAGGCGGCCGGGCTGGGCCTCGCCGCACCAGTGGAGCAGATCGTGTTCGACCTGGCCGAAACGCGCCTTCTGGCGGTGCCACCCTCGCTGGGCGCGGTCCCGGATTACACGGTGCGCCGAATTGCGCTGCCTAACCCCTATTGTGCGGCCCTGGCCGTACTCGACCGCAAGCGCCGCCCGGTGGTGGTGGAACTGCGGCCGCCACTCTGACCATCCGGGCCGGTTCAGCCGGAGCCCGGCATCGCGACGGTCCGGTGCAGGCGCCGCGGCAGCGCCGGCAGCAGCCCGATCGGCGCCACTCAATGGGTGATGCGCGGCTGGGCAGCCAACCGGAGAATTGCCGCAGCGCCTCATGGTGGCCGTTGTCCAGGACGCAATTCAGGCCGGGCGGGCAGCAGGGCATGCCGGCGAAGCCCTGGCTGCGCATTTCCCTGGCCGCATCGCCGGTGATACGGCAGGTTGCGGCGGTGCTGGAGTTGGAGGTGAGCCGGCATCATTCCGTCGCTGCCCTCAAAAGGAGCCAGGGGCACCCACCAGGGCATGCGACGCATTAAGGCAAGGAACAGGGAATCGTGCGTTACGGTCGTCACAGGGCGGACCGGGGACAGGGAAACGCGCTTTGACACTTCGCCTGCCGACTGAAGGAGGTCCGCCCATCGCCGGTGGGCAGTCCGCTTCCGCCGCGGCACCGGGGGGCGCCGCGCAAGCGCTGGTCCGCCGCAGGCTTGCCATGCTCGGCATGCTGCTCGCGGGTGGTCTTTGCGTGCATCCGCGCCTTGCCAGGGCCAGCGCCGCGGCCGCGGCGTGGCAGCGCTTCCGGGCCCGCTTCGTCACACCGGAAGGCCGTACCGTGGATACCGGCAATGGCGGCGTTTCCCATTCCGAGGGGCAGGGCTGGACCCTTCTCCTGGCCGCGGCTTTCGACGATCGGCCCACCTTCCGCCTGGTGCATGACTGGACTCGCCGGACCCTTGCGCGGCCGACGGACAGCCTGTCTTCCTGGCGCTACCGCCCGACCGGCAACCCCCCGGTGGACGATCCCAACAACGCGACGGACGGGGACCTCTATATCGCCTGGGCACTCGCCAATGCCAGCAGGCGCTGGAACGATGCCGCCCTTGCGGCGGCAGCGGCGGCGATAGGGCGCGATGTCCTGCGCCTGCTCACGCGCGAGGTCGCGGGTCGGCTGGTGCTGCTGCCGGGCGCCGCGGGCTTCGAGGACGGGCGCCGCGTCGTCATCAACCCATCATACTATGTCTTCCCCGCCTTCGCGGCGCTTGAGCAATTGGTTCCCGATCCACGCTGGCGGCGGCTTGCGGCGGACGGGCTGGCCCTGCTGCGGGAAGGCCGCTACGGGAAGTGGCGCCTGCCGCCCGATTGGCTCGCCATCCAGCGCCCGAATGGTGCGCTTGCCCCGGCGGAGGGCTGGCCGCCACGCTTCTCCTTCGATGCCGTGCGGGTTCCGCTGCTGCTCGCCTGGGCGGGGCAGCGCGGCGAACCCGCGGTGGCCGCGGCGCGACGGTTCTGGAGGGATCCGACCCATTCCGTGCCTCCGGCCTGGGTGGATCTCACCACCGGCCAGGTCGCCGACTTCCCGGCCTCGGAGGGGGTAAGGGCCATCGCCGATTTCATCGCTGCGGGCGCTGGCACAACCACTGCGGTCTTACCATTGGCGACGCACGATGATTACTATTCGGCGTCCCTGAAAATGCTCGTCCTGGTTGCGGGGTTACGAGATTGAGAGTTGATTTCCTTGTGACTTGAGCTACCCTCAATATCAAATGCCGGTGAGGGAAGGCTGGAGCCGGCATGGCATTGCAGGGGGGCAGGGCGAGTGCCGTCGGACGACGATGATGTCGCGCGTCTCGCCAGGGCGCTCGGTCTTGGCGGGCTGAAATACCGCAGTTTCCGGAATGCGCCCGTCCGCCGGTCCGGACCCGGCGCTGCATCCGCGCGCCCGCCCGGCGCGATGCCGGCGCCTGTTCCCGCCACGGCCGATTCCCAGGTCATCCCGCTGGCCGGTACTGCCCTTGCGGTGGCGCGGTCCAGCCTGTCCCAGGTCCCTGCGGGCGCCGGCCAGGAGGACCGCAGGGAAGCTGCGCGCCCGGCTGTCGAACCGCCCGCGCCGCTTCACATGCCTGCCGAATCCCAGGTCATCCATCTGCCTGGCGTCGCCGCCGCGGCGGCCGCTCGCGGCGGAGCGCATGCCGTGTCGCCCGTGTTTCCGCTTCTCACCGCCCTGGAAAGTGGTGAATCCGGTGGCGCGCTTGCGGCGGATCCGCCCGCGGGCTCCGCCAGGCCGGAGACCCTGCATGTCCTCTCCGGCGCCATGCTGCGCGGTGCCGGGCTGGTCGCTTGCCCGCCGCCTTCGGCCGGGCGGGTGCCGCTTGTGCCCACATATGGCGAGTTCCCCCTGATCCTGGCGGCCCTGTCCGCCGATGAGCGCCCGGCCTCCCCCGTCGCAGGCTTCCCGCCGCCTGTGCGGCTGGAGGAGGAAAGGGCGGGGAAGGCCGCAGGCGCCCCGGAAGCGGGCGGCTATCCTCTCCTGCAGGGTGCGCTCGCGGGGGCTGGCGGGATGCGGCCCTGATGCCGTTGATCGCCATCTGTTCGCCCAAGGGCGGCGTCGGGAAGACGATGCTCGCCGCGAACCTCGCCCACGCGCTGCGGCGTGCCGGGCGCCAGGTGCTTGCCATGGACCTCGATCCGCAGAATGCGTTGCGGCTGCATTTCGGGGTTCCGCTTGCCGATCAGTCGGGCTTCCTGGCCGAGCTGCGCAGCCGGCCGGATTGGCGGGCCGTGGCGCGGCGCACCGCTTCCGGCGTGCTGCTGCTGCCCTATGGCGCCGTGGATGCCGGCGGAAGCCTGGCCAATGACCAGGCGATGGAGCGCGACCCCAGCCTGCTCGGCGCCGCCCTGGCGGGCATGCTCGCGGAGCCCGGGCTGACGGTCATCGCCGATACCGCGCCTGGCCCGTCGCAGGCACTGCGCGCGGTGCTGCCACTCGCCGACATCATCCTGGTCCCCTTGCTGGCCGATGGCGGCAGCATAGCGATGCTGCCGGGCATCGAATCCGGGCTCTTCCTCGGCCGTGGCACGCTTGGCGGCCTGCTGGCCGCACGGATGCGGATCGTGGTGAACCAGGTTGAACCGCAGGGGCGGCTTTCATCGGCCGTGGTGGATGCGCTGCTGCGCCGCTTCGGCCCCCGCCTCATCGGCCTGGTGGGACGCGACGAAGCCGTGGCGGAGGCGCTGGCCCATGGGGCGCTGGTGGCGGATCATGCACCGCAGTCCCGCACCGCGGCCGACCTTGCGGAAATCGCGCGCACCCTCGATGCCGTGCTGCCCGGCGCCGCCACCGCGCCTGGCGCCGATCTCCCGCCCGTGCCGCTTTGGGGCCTTCGGTGAGGCTGGACAGGGTTGCGCGTCGGCTGACGCGGCGCCTTCCATCGCTCCGCGCCACCCCGCTCGCCGTCCTTTCCGCACTGGCCGGCCTCATCCTGCTGCCGGGCATCCTGTTCGTGCCGCTCAGCGCGGGCGAACAGGCCGTCTTCGCGCTCGGCTGCTTCGCCCTCTTCCTGGTGGTCAACCGGATCGAGGGACGGGGCGCCTCGGCCTTCCTGGCCGTCCTCTCCCTGGCGATCACGGTGCGCTACCTGCACTGGCGCATGACGGAGACGATAGAGCCGGAGACGCCCTGGCAGGGCTTCTTCATGATCGGCCTCGTGCTGGCCGAGATCTATGCGGGCATCTCCCTCTTCCTCGGCTATTTCCAGACGCTCTGGCCGCTGGACCGCAAGCCCGTGCCGATGCCGCCGGACCCCGAAAGCTGGCCGGCGGTGGATGTGTTCATCCCCACCTACAACGAGTCGCTCGAGGTGGTGAAGCCGACGGTGCTCGCGGCGCTGGCCCTGGACTGGCCCGGCGACAGGCTGAAGGTGTGGATACTGGACGACGGCCGCCGCCCGGAATTCCGCCGCTTCGCCGAGGAATGCGGCGCCGGCTACATCACCCGGCCCGACAACAAGGGGGCCAAGGCCGGCAACATCAACCATGCCCTGAAGGTGACCGGCGCGCCCTTCGTCGCGATCTTCGACTGCGACCACGTGGCGACACGTTCCTTCCTGCAGCTCACCATGGGCTGGATGCTGCGCGACAGGCGCATCGGCATGATGCAGACGCCGCACCATTTCTACTCGCCCGATCCCTTCGAGCGGAACCTGACCCGCGGCCGCGACGTGCCGAATGAGGGGCTCATGTTCTACGGGCTGGTGCAGCCCGGCAACGACCTGTGGAACGGCACCTATTTCTGCGGCTCCTGCGCGGTGATCCGCCGCGACGCGCT
Organism: Pseudomonadota bacterium; assembly: GCA_023390705.1. Taxonomy (GTDB): domain Bacteria; phylum Pseudomonadota; class Alphaproteobacteria; order Acetobacterales; family Acetobacteraceae; genus JAEWCI01. The sequence goes on along the minus strand of JAEWCI010000457.1, from coordinate 1,162 downwards.
GGAGGAAGTGGGGGGGGTGCCGCATGAGACGGTGACCGAGGACTGCCACTTCTCGCTCCGCATGCAGAAGCGCGGCTGGCACACGGCCTTTCTTCGCATCCCGCTCGCCTCCGGCCTGGCGACGGAGCGGCTGATCATCCATATCGGCCAGCGCATGCGCTGGGCGCGGGGCATGATCCAGATCTTCCGGATCGAGAATCCGCTCTTCGCCTCCGGTCTCAGCCTGGCGCAGCGGCTCTGCTACTTCAGCGCCACCTTCCACTTCCTGCACGCGCTGCCGCGCATCGTCTTCCTTTCCTCCCCGCTTGCCTTCCTTCTCCTCGGGCAGAACGTGATCAATGCCTCGCCCCTGGCCATCGCGGCCTATGCCGGGTCGCACATGCTGCATGCGGTCGCCACCGGCAGCCGCCTTGCGGGACATGTACGCCATTCCTTCTGGAGCGAGATCTACGAAGCGGTCCTGGCCTTCTTCCTGCTGCCGCTGACGATCCTCACGCTGCTGAACCCGCGCAAGGGCAAGTTCAATGTCACCGACAAGGGCGGGCTGCTGCCGGAGGGCTACTACGATTTCCGCGCTATCTGGCCGAACATGATCCTCGTTGCCCTGCTGCTGGCCGGCCTGGGCTCCGGCGCCCATGGCCTGCTCACCAACCCTGCCGGCTCGCTGGAATTCCAGGCCTATCTGCTGAACAGCCTGTGGGCGGCATTGTGCCTCGTGCCGCTGGTGGCCGGCATCGCGGTCGGCCGGGAACGCCGGCAGGTGCGGCACAATGCCCGTGCGGCGGCGCAGTTGCCGGTCGAGGTGGCGCTGCCGGACGGCAGGCGCTTCCCGGGAATCACGCTGGATCTTTCGCGCGGCGGCATGGCGCTGGTGATCGAGGGCGAGCCGCCACCGCTCGGCAGCGCGAAGGTTTGCGTGATGCTCGGCGATGGGCGCGTGGAGATCCCCGCTGAGGTGCTCGGCCTGACGGAGGGGCGGGTCCATCTCCGCTTCGTCCCCGTCTCGCTGGAGGATGAGGGCATGATCGTCCGGCTGGTGTTGGGCCGGGCCGATGCCTGGGCGGACTGGGCCGAGCATGCGCAGGACCGTCCGCTGCGCTCCCTCCTGCATGTCGTGGCCAGTGTGGGCGCGGCCTTTGCCGGCGATACCGGCCTGTTCCGC
>JAEWCI010000370.1 GCA_023390705.1 Pseudomonadota bacterium | reverse complement strand
GGTGTAGCCCATCTCCTCGGCGGCTAGCGCGTAGTCGCGCAGCACCGCGGGGTCGCCGCCGATATCGGCCAGCGGCAGCATCACGCCCAGACGCATCTTCCTTCCTCCCCTTGGCCGGTCGAAGGCGACACTGGCCTAATTCACGCCGACCGCGCCTCCCATGACATCGCCGATGCCGCGGTGGATGACGAGGTCGGCGATGTCGTCCAGGCCGGTCTCCTCGTTGTTCACGATGACGAGGCGGGCGCCCTTGCGCCTGGCCATCTCCGGAAAGCCTGCGGCGGGATAGACCACCAGCGAGGAGCCGAGCACGATGCAGCAGTCGGCCGCCATGATCTCCTCATGCGCCCGCAGCATCGCCGCTTCGGGCATTGATTGGCCGAAGCTGATGGTGGCGGTCTTGATGATGCCGCCGCAGGCCGTACAGTCATGCACATTGCCCTCGCGCTCGAATTCGGCGCGCAGCGCGTCCAGCTCGTAGCGCTGGCCGCATTCAAGGCAATGGGCGTAGGTGGAATTGCCATGCAGCTCGATCACCTTGCTCTCCGGGATGCCGGAAGCCTGGTGCAGGCCGTCGATGTTCTGGGTGATGACGGCGCTGGCCTTGCCTTCCCGCACAAGCCGGGCCACGGCGCGGTGGCCGCGGTTCGGCTCGGCGGCGCGCATCACCGGGTCGGCGGCGAATTTGCGCCGCCAGGCCTCTCGCCGCATTGAGGCCGAGCTGATGTAGTCCTGGAACATGATGGGCTGCATGGCCTTCCACACGCCGCTGGGGCCGCGGAAATCCGGGATGCCGGATTCCGTGCTGATCCCCGCGCCGGTGAAGAATACCACCCGCCGGGACTGTTCGATCATCCGCCGCAGCGCGGCGATTTCGCCTGCCTGGTCCATGGCGGCAGCTTCCCATGGCTCGGCCGCCGGCAACAAGCCCGCGCTTGACCCGCTCTGCGGAAGGGCGACGATACCGCAACGAGGAGGAGAGAAGCGCCCCATGACCGATATCCGCATCCTGGCCTCCGGCCTGGGCTTCCCGGAAGGGCCGGTGGCCATGCCGGACGGCTCCGTCATCCTGACGGAGATCAACGGCGGCAAGATCACCCGGGTGGAGCCGGATGGCACGGTCACGCGGCTCGGCACCCCGCGCGGCGGGCCGAACGGGCTGGCGATGGGGCCTGACGGGGCGCTCTACCTCTGCGACAATGGCGGTGCCCGCTACCTGCCCGGCAATTTCATGGGCCAGGGCCCTTCCGACGACTACCAGGGCGGGACTGTGGAACGGGTAGACCCGAGGACGGGCGAGCGCCGCGTGCTCTACCGCGAATGCAACGGCCGCCGGCTCTCGGCGCCGAACGATATCGTCTTCGACCGCCAGGGCGGCTTCTGGTTCACCGATCTCGGCAAGCGCTACGCCACCCACCGCGACCATGGTGGGCTGTACTACGCCCTGCCCGACGGTTCCTCGATCCGCGAGATGGCCTATCCGATCCTCAGCGCCAACGGCGTTGGCCTCTCCTCGGATGAGCGCACGCTCTATGTCTCGGATACCGAATCCGCGCGGCTCTGGGCCTTCGACATCGAAGCGCCGGGCGTCCTGCGGAAGGCGCCCTTCCCCTCCCCGCATGGCGGCCGCTGCATCGCCGGCATGAGCGAGTTCTGCCGCTTCGACAGCCTGGCGGTGCTGGCTTCCGGCAATATCGCAGTGGCGACGCTGGTGACCGGCCACATCACCGTCTTCGCCCCGGACGGCCGGCTGGTGCAGCAGGTGAAGATGCCGGACACCCACCCCACCAATATCTGCTTCGGCGGGCCGGAGATGCGCACCGCCTGGGTCACGCTTTCCGGCAAGGGAGAACTGGCGGTGACGCAATGGCCGGAGCCAGGGTTGAAGCTGAACTTCCAGCGTTAGCAGAAAGCCCGGTCGCTTCGCCTCGAAGCGATCGGGTCCTACTCCGGCGGCGGCGAGGGTTTGCGGCGCAGCAGCATGGCGGGCAGCACCGCCAGGAAGCAGGCGGTCGAGACGAATTCGAAGGCGTCGCGGAAGCCCAGCATATTGGCCTGCAGCCACACCACCCGCCCGAGATAGTCATAGACGCCGCCCAGCAGGATGCCGTCCGGCACGCCTTCCTCGCGCATGATGCCGCTCAGCAGCCGTACCATCTCCTGCATGGCCGCATTGCCGTCCTGGGCGGCCGTCAGCGCCTCCGCATAGATCTGGGTGCTCCGCTCCAGCCGCACGGAGAGCAGGTTGGTGCAGAAGGCGGCGCCCATCATGCGGCAGAAATTGACCGCGCCCGATCCTTGCCCCACCCAGTGCGGCGGCAGGGCACGCAAGGCGCCTGAATTCATGGCCGGCATGGTCAGGCCAAGACCAAGCCGGCCGAGCATCACCCAGCCCGCCAGCAGCCAGAAGGGCGTATCGGTATGCACCCCGGTCATGTTGGAACTGGACAGGCCGAAGATCACCATCCCCCCGGCCACCAGGGGCCAGCCGCGGATGCGGTCCGCCAGCCGCCCGGCGAAGAGGAAGACCACCGCCGCCAGCAGCCCGGCCGGCATCAGCAGCATGCCCGCCCGCGTCGCGCTGTAGCCCTGGATGGTCTGGGCGAAGAGCGGCACCAGATAGGTGGAACCGAACATCGCCCCGCCATAGACGAAGGACACCGCGGCCGAGGCGCTGAAGGCCCGGTTCGTGAAGAGCCGCGGGTTGAGCAGCGGCGAATCCGTCTTCAGTTCCCACAGGATGAAGGCGGCGAAGCTGAGGCCGGCGCAGATCAGCACCAGTTCGGTCCGCATGGCCAGCCAGCCCCAGCGCTGGCCATGCGACAGGCCATAGAGCAGCAGCCCGTTCCAGGTGATCAGCAGCAGGAAGCCGATGATGTCGAAGCGCCGCCGCGGACCGGTGGCAACCCGGTCCGGCAGGAAGATCATGCCGAGTATCAGGCCGATGATCGAGACCGGCATCGCGAGGTAGAAGACCGAGCGCCAGCCGTACTCGTCCACCACAAGCCCGCCGATGCTGGGGCCGATGGCGGGCGCCATCACCACGCCGCAGGCGAACATGCCCATGGCGGTGCCGCGCCGCTCCGGCGGGAAGACCTGGAAGATGATCTGCATGGTCAGCGGCTGCAGCAGCCCCGCCGAGCAGCCCTGCATGATGCGGCACAGCACCATCATGTCGAAGCTTGCCGAATAGGGCGCGGCCAGCGAGGCGATGAGGAAGATGGCGACGGCGATGGCGTAGGTGGCGCGGAAGCCCACCGTCTCCACCAGCCAGGAATTCAGCAGCATGAAGCTGGTATTCGCTGCCAGGAAGCCGGTGGCGAGCAACTGCGCCTGGTCCTGGCCGACACCGAAGGCGCCCATCACCCCCGGCAGCGCCACATTGACGATGGTGGAGGCAAGGATGGTGGAAATGGTGCCCAGCATCACCGCGGCGCTGACGTAAAGCCGGTAGCGTGGCCCGTAGCGGGCGAACATCGCCTCGATGCTGCGGTCGTTGGGGAGTGGCAGCGGCCCGCCGGCCGCGATGTCACTCACCCGCGCCGCCCTCGCGCGCCACAGCCTCCACCAGGACCATCATGCCGGGGCGCAGCGCGCCGTCCCGAGGCAGCTCCCGCAGCCTGATGCGGATGGGCAGGCGCTGGGTGATCTTGGTGAAGTTGCCGCTCGGGTTCGGGGTGGGCAGCAGGGCGAATTCGCTGGTCGCGGCGGTGATGACTCGTTCCACCACGCCTTCGAAACGGCGGCCGGGATAGGCATCCACCGTGACCTTCACACGGGTGCCGGGGTGGAAGTAGCGGATCTCCGTTTCCTTGACGTTCGCCTCCACCCGAACCTCGGAAGGGTCGTGCAGCAGCAGCAGGCGCTGCCCGGCGGTGACGTATTCGCCAGGGTCCACGAAGCGCCGGTCCACCGTGCCGTCGAAGGGCATCACGATGCTGCGGTCGCGCAGGTCGAGCAACGCTCGGTCGCGCTGGGCGGTGATTTCCCGCCGCTGCGGTTCCAGCGCCTCCAACTGGCGGCGCAGCACCTGCATTTCCTCCCGCGCCGCTTCGGCCACCGCCAGCAGCGCCTCGGCGTTGCTGATCTCGGCGGTGGCGGAGAGCACCTTCTGCCGGGCGGTCTCCAACGTGGTGCGCACCTGGTCGTAGCGCTGGCGGGTGGCGGCGCCGCTGCCGATGAGCTGGCCGGCGCGGCCGAATTCGGCTTCGGCGAAGCCGCGTTCGGAAAGCGCCACGGCCAGCGCGGCACGCGCCACCTCCAGCCTTGCCTGCTGCGCCGCGCGCTGGCTGCTGGTCTGGCGGTCCACCATGGCAAGCCGGGCCTCCAGCTCCGCCTGGCGGGTGGTCAGGCTGGCCAGCCGGGCCTCTATCTCCTGCAGGTTCAGGCGGGAATCGCGATCATCGATGCGGACCAGCAGGGTGCCGCGCGCGGCGGCATCGCCGGCGATGACGCGCACCTCGGTGACCCAGCCGGGCACCCGGCTGGCCAGCGAGATCATGTCGCCGGCTATCCTGGCATCGTCCAGCACCACCACGGTAAGGGCGCGATGCAGCCAGAAGCCGCCGCCGGCCAGCAGCGCCAGCACCACCACCACAACCGCCACCAGGCGCAGCCTGCGGCGGAACTGGATGCCGCGGCGCGGCGGCGGCAGGGTCGCAGGCCGGGCGGCCTGGCTAGGCTGGCCGACGTCCATCCGCCCCTCCCTCTTCCGGCGGCAATTCGGCGCCGAGATTGCGGGCCACCCTGCTGAGCACCTGCAGGCAGATGAGCAGCTCGGCTTCCGTGATGCCTTCCAGGATCTCGGCCCGTACCGCGGCGGCGGCCTGCTGAAGCTCGGGCACGCGGGGCAGGGCCTTGGCGGTCAGGTGCAGGGTCTTCGCCCGGCGGTCATGGGCGGCCTCACGCCGCTCCACGAAGCCTTCCTGCTCCAGCCAATCCAGGGTGCGGACCAGGCTGGGGCCTTCGACACCAAGCCGGTTGGCGAGCTGGCGCTGGGTGATGCCGTCCCCGGCGCGGGCCAGGTTCATCAGGGCGAGGCCACGCGATTCGGTAAGGCCATGGCTGGCGAGGTGGGAATCGAGCCGGGCGCGCCAGCGGCGGTAGATCTGGCCCAGCGTGGCGCCGAAGCGGCGCTGGGTCTGGGGCAGGGTCATGTTCCTGGACGTAAACCCTTCGGGCATTCCACGACGATAGGCTTGGAAGAATAGCTAGCCAACTATCGAAATTCGCGGGGCTGCCCCGCAATGATGTCGGTTCGGAGATGAAGCGGCAGCGGGGGCCGAGGCTCCGCCCCCGCCGCGCCGCCGGCGCTCAGGCCGCCTGCTGCTGCAGGGTGGGCGCCACGTCCTGCAGGGTGACGCGGCGCATGTCACGCGGGTAGGTATGGTCCTCATAGGGACGGCCGCGGTGCATGGTGCAGCGGTTGTCCCAGACCACCAGGTCATTCACCGCCCAGTGATGGCTGTAGACGAATTGCCGCTGGGTCGCGTGTTCCACCAGTTCGCGGATCAACGCCATGCCTTCCGGCACCGGCATGCCATGGACGCGGCCGATATGGGAGGAGAGGTAGAGCGAGCGGCGGCCGGAGCGCGGGTGGAAGCGCACCAGGCGCTGCGGCACCGGGGCGCAGCGCTGCTTCTCCTCCTCCGTGAAGCCGGTGAAGCCGAGCAGGGCACGGGAGAAGAGGAGGGAATGGTCCGTCACCATGTCCTTCACCCTTGCCTTCATCCTCTCCGGCAGGGCGTCCCAGGCGGCGCGCATGTCGGCGAATTCGGTGTTGCCGCCTTCGGGCGGGATGACGCGGGCGTGCAGCATGGAATACTTGGCCGGCGTCGGCTTGAAGCTGCTGTCGCTGTGCCAGAGCAGGTTGCCCAGGTTGAACATCCGTCGCCGGTCATCCGCCGCCAGGATCTTGCCATCCACGCCGAGGTTCGAGATGTCGTTGATCTTGTTGTCCGGCAGGCGGCGGCGGTCCTGGTCAACCAGCGAGGGCACATCCTCCACCGGGCCGAAATTCAGGCCGAAGCGGAGCTGCTGCTCGTCATCGAGCGGCTGGTTGGGGAAGACCAGGACGGCATAGCGGTCCATGGCCGTCTCCACCGCTTCGGCCTGGGCGGGGGTGAGGGGCTGGCGGAGGTCCAGCCCTTCGCAGCGGGCGGCGAAGAGCGGGTGGAGCGGGGTGAAGCGGGGGGTGGTTTCCTTGGTGGCCTGTTGGGCCATGGGATCGTTCCTTTGATGCGGCGCCCCAGGCGCCGGAATGGGCCAATGGCCCTGTGGCGGAAAGGCTAAGCCTGGATGGCGCGAGGTGAAAGCTACCTCGCGGCAGAACGCCCGTTGTTGTTGCTCTCCCCCCGCCTTCCCGTCTAAACCCCCGCCCCAACGCGCCGCCCTGCCCCACCTCCCGGGGCCGGGCGGCGCATGCTCATTCCCACCCCTTTGCGATCAGGGTTCCCTCGCCATGGCGAAGATGCAGGCCAACCAGATGCGTGCCGGCATGGTCATCGAATTCGAAGGCCAGCGCTACACCATCCTCAAGCAGAACATCATGATCCCCGGCAAGGGCGCCGCCGTGATCCAGGTGGAGATGCGCAACGTCAAGACCGGCGCCAAGAAGGACCAGCGCTGGCGCACCGCGGATACCGTGGAGCGGCTGGAGACGGCGGACGAGGAATACACCTTCTCCTACGCGGATGCCGACCAGCTCGTCCTGATGCACCCGGAAACCTACGAACAGACCCATGTCTCGAAGGACATCCTGGGCGACCGCCTGCCCTTCCTGACCGAGGGCATGACCGTCAATGTCCGCCTGATCGAGGGCGAGCCGGTGGCAATGTCCCTGCCGGAATCGGTGGTGCTGGAGGTGGTGGAGGCCGATCCGGTCGTGAAGGGCCAGACCGCCTCCTCCTCCTACAAGCCGGCCGTGCTCTCCAACGGCGTGAAGACCATGGTGCCGCCCTTCGTCACCGCCGGCGACAGGATCGTCGTGAAGACCGAGGATGCGAGCTACGTGGAACGCGCGAAGGGCTGAGGCGTCAGCCCGGACATGGCCCCCTCCCCGCGTCTCTCCCCCGCCCTCAACGTCGTCGTCGCCGCCGTGCAGAAGGCGGGGCGCCGCCTGCTGCGAGACTTCGCCGAGGTCGAGCAGTTGCAGGTCAGCACCAAGGGCCCTGGCGTTTTCGTCTCCCAGGCCGATCTCCGGGCCGAGGAGACCCTGCGCCAGGAACTCGGCCGCGCCCGCCCCGGCTTCGCCTTCCTGATGGAGGAATCCGGCGCCAGCGGCAGCGCCGACTGGGAATGGCGCTGGGTGGTGGACCCGCTGGACGGCACCACCAATTTCCTGCACGGCATCCCGCACTGGGCGATCAGCGTCGGCGTGGAGAAGCGCATCAGCGAGGAAAAGTCCGAACTGGTGGCCGGCGTCATCTACAACCCGGCGGCGGATGAGATGTTCTGGGCGGAAAAGGGCACCGGCGCCTTCCTGAACGACAGGCGCCTGCGGGTTTCCGGCCGGAAGGAGATGTCGCAGGCGCTGTTTGCCACCGGCATCCCCTTCGCCATCAGCCGCAACCGGGCGGAATTCAGCCACACCCTGGCGCGGCTGATGCCGCATGTGGCGGGCATCCGGCGCTTCGGCTCGGCGGCGCTGGACCTCGCCTGGACCGCCGCCGGCCGTTACGACGGCTATTGGGAACTGGGGCTGAAGCCCTGGGACATCGCCGCCGGCCTGGTGCTGCTGAAGGAAGCCGGCGGCTTCGTCACGGATGCGGAGGGTGGCGACCCCTGGCCTTCCGGCGATGTCGTTGCCGGCAACCAGCACCTGCAATCCAAGCTGCGGGAGGTGGTGGCCGAAGGCATCGTCGCCGTTCAGTCCCGCAGCCGGGCCGCCGGCGCCGCGC
>JAEWCI010000347.1 GCA_023390705.1 Pseudomonadota bacterium | reverse complement strand
TGGATCAGGCGAGCATCTGCCCGCCATCAACGATGATGGTCTGCCCCGTCACCCAGCCAGCCAAAGGCGAAGCAAGGAACAGCGCGACATTTGCCACTTCCTCCGGCGTGCCGAGCCGGCCGAAGGGGATGCTCTTCAGGATGGCGTTGTACAGGCCGGGCGCGCTGGTCTTCCGCTGTTCCCAGGAACCACCGGGAAATTCGATGCTGCCCGGTGCCACGGCGTTCACCCGGATGCCCTTTGGCGCATACATCGCCGCCTGGCTGCTGGTGTAGTTGATCAGCAGCGCCTTCACCGCGGCATAGGCCGGCGTGCGCGTCGAGGACCGGTAGCCGGAGATCGAGGAGACATTGACGATGCTGCCCTTGGACGCCTCCAGATGCGGCAGGGCGGCGTGGGTGGCGCGGACCGTCGCCATGACGTCCACCGAAAGCCCCTTGGCCCAGCCTTCCTCGGTATCGGTGGAGCCGAAGCCGGAGGCGTTGTTCACCAGCACATCGATGCCGCCCAGCGCATGCGCCGCCGCGGTCACGTAACCCTGCACCGCCGCCTTGTCGCCGAGATCGGCGGCCGCGGCATGGGCGGTGACACCAAAGCCGGCCAGTTCCGCCCGCGTTGCCTCCAGCGGTCCGGCGCTGCGGGCGCAGATGGACACCGCCGCGCCGGCCTGGGCGAAGCCCAGCGCGATGGCGCGGCCGATGCCCCGGCTGCCGCCGCACACCACCACGCGCCTGCCCTTGAAGTCGAACATCCCGGACTCTCCCTCGTTCTGCATGCGCGTTACTGCGCTAACCCCCGGCGGCGCGCAACTCCTCCACCAGCGCCGGGCCCTGTGGCCGCTCGCGGCGCTCGATCCGGCCGATCAGCGCCAGCATGCGGTCCGCTAGGGGATAGGAATGCCGTGGCGGCGCGCCGCCGCCTGCATCGGCCGCAGCGCTTCGGTGACGTCCGTCTCCCGCTGGTGCATTGCCAGGTCCCGCCAATAGCCGCTGTGCTTCTTGGCCGAGCGCCGCCTGAACACCAGGTTCGCCTGCAGCGAGCGGTCGATCGCCCCGGCGTCGCCCGAAATGAAGGCCGCGGGGTCGCAGCCCTGGAAACCGCGTGGGCGGACGCCTTCGGCCACCGCGGTCTTCAATACCTCCGTGATCACGCCGGTGATCGCGGCACGGTTGGCCGGGTTCTCGATGAAGGCGTCGCTGCCCCAGATGACGGCAGGCTCGCTCATCCACTCATTCTCCGGTGTGAAGGTCCGCCCGGATCGGGCTGCCGCGGCTTCAGCCGCCCGGCACCCCTTGTGTATTGACATACAGCGAGAAGAGGGACTGCGCCGCCGACATGAACAACCGGTTCTGCCAGCGGCCGCCGAAGCACAGATTGGCACAGCGTTCCGGCAGATGGATATGGCCGATCGGCGCCCCGGCGCTGTTGAAGATGCGCACGCCGTCGTATTCGGCGGTCATCCCCCAGCCACACCACAGATTGCCGTCCACGTCCACGCGGAAGCCATCCGGCGATTCGCCCGGCTTCGCCGTGATGAAGACACGGCCGTTGCGCAGGGTCTTGCCATCCGCCGCAACGTCATAGGCCAGGAACTGCCTTGGCTCCGCCCGGCTGGCGATGATGTAGAGGATGCTCTCGTCCGGGCTGAAGGCCAGGCCGTTGGGGTGGTTCACGTCATCGGCGGCCAGGGTGATCTCGCCGCTCTGGCCGTCGATGCGGTAGACATGGGTGTTGGGCAGTTCCGGCTCGGCCTTTTCGCCCTCGTAGTAGGCCAGTAGGCCGAAGGGCGGGTCGGTGAACCAGATGCTGCCGTCGCTCTTCACCACCACGTCGTTCGGGCTGTTCAGCCGCTTGCCCTGGTAGCGGTCGGCCAGCACGGTGATGCTGCCGTCATATTCGAAGCGTACCACGCGGCGGCCGAGATGTTCGCAGGCAATGATGCGGCCCTGCCGGTCCCGCGTATGGCCATTGGCGTTGTTGGATGGCTTCTGCCATTCGCTGACCTGGCCGGTGGTCTCGTCCCATTTCAGCACGCGGTTGTTGGGGATGTCCGACCACAGCAGGCAGCGGGCATCGCCCAGCCAGACCGGGCCTTCGCCCCAGCGGGAGCCTGTCCAGAGCCGTTCCACGGCCGAGAGTGGCAGGTGGTATTTGCGGAAGCTGGGGTCGAGGGCGACGATAGAGGGGTCGGGGTAGCGCTCGCTCGGCTGCCAGGGCATGTCGGTTCCTCCCTTCGGTGGCCCATGATCCTGCGCGGATCATACCGAAGGGGGAAGAGGGTTGACCTGACCGGCACCACCATTTTCCCAGGAACACGGCCGGATTCCCTGCAGTGTCGGGGAATCCGGTCGTGTTCCTGCGGGAGACATGGCGGATCAGCCGTGCCGCGCGCCGGGATGCGTCAGTCCGGCGCCTCGGCCAGTTCAACCGGCGTGACCTCGACCGGCGCGACGCCCTGCTCGATCATGCCCAGGTGCTCCGCCAGCCGTGGGCTCAGGTCGATGATGCGCCCGCGCACGAAGGGGCCGCGATCCTCGACGGTCGCCGTGGCAGAGCGGCCATTCCCGAGATGGGTGACCAGGACCCTGGTGCCGAAGGGCAGCGTCCGATGGGCCACCGACGTGGAGCGAGGGTCGAAGCGCCGGCCATTCGCCATCCGGCGGCCGCTGAACTCCGGGCCATAATAGGACGCATCGCCCAATTGCTGCTGTCCGAGCGGACGAATCCGCTGCCCGTTGACCGAGGAAGTCGCTCCGGCGACCCGTACGATCCGCGGCTCAGGCGCTGCCTGTTCCACCGGCTGCGTATCCGGCGGTGGCGGGCTGGCAGTGGCTTGCGCCATATCCGTACTCGGTGCGCAGGCCACGGTCAGAGAGGCACAACCCAGGGCGACGCAACTCAGGGCCGCGCGCCAGGCCGCAGCCCTCACTCTGCTGCCACCTCCTCCTGTGGCATTCTTCGGTGTACCGCAATGGCGGAATGGCGAAGGGCAGGAATGGCGTGGTGGCGGTCAAACGCCATGCAAGGTTCTCCTCAGCGTTCTGGCGCGGACAAGGTACGAGGCGCCGAATTGCAGGTGGCAAAGCCACCGACGGGATTGCCCAAGGCAGGGCAGCCGCCGCTTTGCTGAAATGCGGACAGCGCAGGCACAATGCGATGCCCGCGACTGATCCAGCGCAATGCGAAGGACGGAACCCTAGTATACGGCCATGGCGCTCATGGCAATACCGCTGGCGAGTCTGAGAATGCAGTGCGTGCTGGCGTTGTGCGCGGAAAACGTACAGCGTGCAGGAGCCACCGGCATTGCTGTGCCACGCATGATGCGCCCGCATCGGCTATATTGGTCCGGTGATTCACCAGCGCGACTGTCTCGGCAGCGCGCTGATAGGGAGATGCTTCAACACGCCAGAGGCTGAATCTGTCCAGCGGACCGAGTGTGCCGACCGGACGAAGTACGGCGCGGATGCGCCGCCCTTGAACCCTGCGCAATGACCATCTTGCCTTCAGCAACGGATGCGGAGCCACGCGGGACTGAATCAGGACATGGCCACGGCCTCGATGCCGGCCAGGGCACAGAGACGCATGACCTGATCCGTCGCCGCATACCTGACGCGCTATCGCCGTGCGGTCCTCAGGATCTCGGCATAGCGACCGATGTCCGAACGCAGCTTTGCCGCAAGCTCATTTGGAGATGAGCCGACTGCCTCAAACCCGTTCCGGCTCAGGGTGTCCTGTATCTCCGGCGCCTTCACCGCCGTCGTGAAAGCATGGTGGAGCCGTTCAACGGCCAGCCCGGGCGTGCCACGCGGAGCAAGCAGGCAGAACCAGCCAGCGGTGTCATAGCCTGGCAGCATCGAGGCCATGGGCGGTACCTCCGGCAGCCCGGGAGCGGGACCGGGCGTCGTCACGGCCAGGCCGCGCAGTCGCCCGGCGAGGATGTGGGGCACCGCGCCCGCTGCCCCGACGAAGGCAAGGTCGATCCGCCCGCCGAGGAGGTCGGTTATGGCTGGGCTCGCTCCTTGGTAGGGTACATGCAGGAGGGACACTCCGGCCATCCGCTCGAAGGCCATCGCGGAGAGATGGGTTGAGCTGTTCTGGCCAACCGCGCCGTAGCTGAGCGCGCCGGGGCTGGCGCGGGCAAGTGTCACCAAATCCGGAACCGTGCGTGCCGGAAGATCGGGGCGGGCCACAAGCACGGTGGTCGAGTTGACGAGCTGCGTGATCGGCTCGAAGTCGCGCAACGGAGCGTAGGATACGCCCGGCGGCACGGATGGGCTGATGGCGACCGCGCCGGTGTCCACGATGAGCACCGTGTAGCCATCCGGCGGCGCCCCTGCGACCATGGCCGCGCCGATCGTGCCACCTGCGCCCGGGCGGTTCTCGGGCACCACGGACTGTCCCAGCTCGCGTGCCGCGCGGTCGGCCAGGAGGCGTCCGAGCAGATCGGTCGAGCCGCCCGGCGTGAATGGCACGACGAGGCGGACAGGCCGGTCCGGATAGGCCGGTGTCTGGGCCTGAGCAGCGCCGGCAACAGCCAGGGCACCGAGCGAGCGCAGCAGGCTGCGGCGCATGATGGTGGGCGGCATCGTCTCTCTCCCGGGGGCGCGTCCTGGCGGCCTTTCCGCTGCCGGCCTGCCCGTCTTGCCGCGAGCCTAGACAGCACGCGTCAGCGCGCATAGCAATTTCGGCCGACACGGTGAGGAGACGGCGCCCGGACCACACGCAGCCTCTCTGCGGCGAGCTCATCGAAAGCCGGGTGACGAAGGAGATCCGTGCCGGCTGTGGTGATGAGCGCCGGGGCGCCATAGGGCTGCGGAACTCACCGGCGCGAAGGCCGACAATGCCTGATCAGGCGCGTGGCCATGGGAGGCGCGCGTGGATGGGCAGGAAGGGAGGAAGCACCATGCCGTTCTACGAAGCAGGCGATGTCCGCATTCACTACGAGGAAGCCGGCTCCGGTTTCCCGCTGTTGATCCTGCCCGGTGGAGGTTTGAATTCGACAATCCTCAATGTCACCGAGAAGGGGCCGTTCAACGCGGTGGAGACCTTCAAGGACGAGTACCGCTGCATTACCATGGATCTCCGCAACGCCAATGGCGGCCAGTCCTCCGGCCCGCTCGAGATCGAGCGCCCCTGGGACGCCTATGCCGATGACCAGCTTGGCCTCATGGATCACCTGGGTATCGGCGAGTTCCTGGTAATGGGTTTCTGTATCGGTGGCCCTTTCATCTGGAACCTCCTGCGGCGGGCGCCCGGGCGCATCATCGCTGCGGTCCTGGCGCAGCCCAGCGGCTTTCGGCCAGAAATGCCCAGCCTCTTCTACGACAACAACATCACCGGGTGGGGACCTCAGCTATGTGCCCGCCGGCCTGACATCACGATGGCCAGGGTCGAGGCATTCCTGAACAGGATGTACCGCTCCAATGCCGACTTCGTTTTCACCGTGACGCGGGACTTCGTGCGTGACTGCCGGACGCCCCTGCTGATACTGCCGGACGACGTCCCGGCCCATCCGTATGCCGTGGCCATGGAAAGCGCGCTTCTCGCGCCGAATGCCCAGGTCAGCCTTTATCCCTGGAAGGAACCCAGGGACCGGATTCCCCTGGCGGTGCGGCACATACGCACCTTCCTTCGGGCGCACCGGCCGGCAGCAGCTTCACGCTAGGGTATTTTCAAGCCGGGTGGAAT
>JAEWCI010000234.1 GCA_023390705.1 Pseudomonadota bacterium | reverse complement strand
CGCTATGTCCCGGTGCCGAACAGCCCGCACGGCATCAACACCGCGCCGGACGGCATCCATGTGGTGGCGAACGGCAAGCTCTCGCCGACCGTCACCGTCTTCGACGTGCGCAAATTCGACGACCTGTTCGACGACAAGATCCAGCCGCGCGACACGGTGGTGGCGGAGCCGGAGCTGGGCCTCGGGCCGCTCCACACCGCCTATGACGGCAAGGGCAATGCCTACACCACGCTGTTCATCGACAGCCAGGTCTGCAAGTGGAACATCGAGGCGGCGAAGCGGGCCTTCCGTGGCGAGCAGGTGAACTACATCGTCCAGAAGCTCGACGTCCACTACCAGCCCGGCCACAACCACACCTCCATGGGCCAGACGAAGGATGCGGACGGGCGCTGGCTGATCAGCCTGAACAAATTCTCCAAGGACCGCTTCCTGAACGTAGGCCCGCTGAAGCCGGAGAACGACCAGCTCATCGACATCTCCGGCGACCGCATGGTGCTGGTGCATGACGGCCCGAGCTTCGCCGAGCCGCATGATGCGACGATCGTCCATCGCTCCAAGATCAACCCCGTCCATGCCTGGAAGCGCGACGACCCCTTCTTCGCGGATGCGGTTCGCCAGGCCCAGGCGGATGGCGTGGACCTGACGGCCGACAGCAAGGTCGTCCGCGACGGCAACAAGGTGCGGGTCTACATGACCTCCTCGGCGCCGCAATACGGCCTTACGGATTTCACCGTGAAGCAGGGCGACGAGGTGACGGTCTATGTCACGAACATCGACGATGTGGAGGACCTGACCCACGGCTTCGCCATCATCAACTACGGTATCAACATGGAGGTGGCGCCGCAGGCGACAGCCTCCGTCACCTTCACGGCGGAGCGGCCGGGCGTGTACTGGTATTTCTGCAGCTGGTTCTGCCACGCCATGCACATGGAGATGAAGGGGCGCATGCTGGTGGAGGCGCGGAGCGCGTGACGCCGTGCATCTCCCGCCTGCTGGCAGCGGCGCTTCTCGGCGCCCTGCCCTCCGCTGCCTGGGCGCGAAGCCTGGCACCGGGGGAGGATGTGCAGGCGGCAGTCGAGGCGGAGTCGCCGGGCGGCACGGTGGAACTGCTGCCCGGCCTGCATCGCGGGCCGGTGCGGCTGGACCGTGCCATCACGCTCGCCGGGCGTGATGGCGCGGTGCTGGAGGCGCCGGGGCGGGGCAGCGTCGTCACCGTCTCGGCCGAGGATGCCGTGGTGCGCGGCCTGACGCTGCGTGGCTCCGGCTCCAGCCTCGACAGCATGGACTCCGCGGTGCTGCTGCAGCGCACCGCCACCCGCGCCGTGGTCGAAGGCAACCGGATGGAAGGGAACCTCTTCGGTGTCTATATCCATGGCGCCGCGGAGGCGGTGGTGCGGGGCAACACCATCACCGGCCGGCACGGTGGGCGCATGTCGGAACATGGCGATGGCGTCACCGTCTGGAACGCGCCCGGCGCGCGGGTGGAGGGCAACGACATCCGCTTCGGCCGCGACGGCATCTTCGTCAGGACCAGCCGGCAGAACAGCTTCGTGGGCAATCGCTTCCGGAACCTGCGCTTCGGTGTCCACTACATGTACACGAACGACAGCGAGGTCAGCGGCAACGCCTCCTTCGGCAATCACGCCGGCTATGCCATCATGTATTCCCAGCGCCTGCGGGTGCGTGGCAACCTCTCGGACGGAGACCGCGACCACGGGCTGCTGTTCAACTACGCCAATGGTTCCGAGATCACCGGCAATGCCGTGATCGGTCGCGCCACCACCACCATGCGGGACACGGGTGCGGCGGCAGAGGACCGCGAGCACGCGGCGCTCGCGGCGGGCGAAACCGGCGGGCCGGCGCCCGCCAAATGCGTCTTCATCTACAACGCCAACCGCAACCGTTTCACCGGCAACCGCTTCGAGGGCTGCGGCATCGGCGTGCACTTCACCGCGGGTTCGGAGGGCAACGAGATCACCGGCAACGCCTTCATCGGCAACCGTACCCAGGTGAAGTATGTCGGCACCCGGTACCTGGACTGGTCGCATGGCGGCCGCGGCAATTACTGGTCCGACAACCCCGGCTTCGACCTCGACCGCGACGGCATCGGCGATGCCGCCTACCGGCCGAACGACATCGTGGACCGCGTGCTCTGGACCGCGCCGCGCGCCAAGATCCTGCTGAACAGCCCTGCGGTGGAGGTGCTGCGCTGGGCACAGTCGCAATTCCCCGCCATCCTGCCGGGCGGGGTTGTGGACAGCCGGCCGCTCGTCTCCCCGCCGCCACCGCCCGATGCGGCGCCGAGGTGGCGGCCGTGAAGACCGACGTGCCGGTCATCGAACTGGAAGGCGTCGCCAAGCACTATGGCAGGGTGGAGGCGGTGCGCGATGTCTCCTTCGCCCTGCCGCAGGGCTGCCGCGTCGCGCTGGTGGGCCACAACGGCGCCGGCAAGACCACGCTGATGAAGCTGATGCTCGGCCTGGTCCGGCCGAGCGCCGGCAGCCTGAGCGTGCTCGGCCAGGACCCCTCCCTCGGCATGGCGGAGACGCGCCGGCGCCTGGGCTGGCTGCCGGAGAGCGTCACCTTCAACCCCGCGCTGACGGGGCGGGAGATCCTGCGCTTCTTCGCCCGGCTGAAGGGCGAGAGGGCCGCGGTGGCGGACGGCCTGCTGGACCGCGTGGGCCTTGGCGCGGCGGCGCGGCGGCGGGTCGGCGGCTATTCGAAGGGCATGCGCCAGCGCCTCGGCCTGGCCCAGGC